>JANMPL010000359.1:0-2258 GCA_031369845.1 Chloroflexota bacterium | reverse complement strand
GCGGCCCTGTCCGCAGCTCCTCCACCGGGACCGCTGCATCGTATGCCTGTCGCGCAAGCCAGAACAGGGGTTCTGGTGACGATGCTACAACCGGCGCAGCGCGACGAGGGACAGCATCTCGTAGGCGAGGTTGGCCGCGAGGAAGGCCGTCTGGCCGGCCGGATCGTAGGCGGGGATGACCTCGACCACGTCGAAGCCGACAAAGTCGATCCCCGTCAGCCGGCGGACGATGGCCAGCGCATCGTGGGCGGAGGGTCCGCCCGGTTCGGGCGTGCCGGTGCCAGGTGCGAAGGCCGGATCGACGACGTCGATGTCGAAGCTGATGAACGCCGTCGCGTCGCCGACGCGCTCCCGGATTCGAGCGGCGGTCTCCTCCGGCCCGATCGCGAGGACCTCTTCGGTTGTCAGGTAGTCCAGGCCGAGCTCGTCGCGAAGCCCGGTCCAGTCGGTCGACTCGTAAATGGAACCGCGCAGCCCGACCTCGATCGAGTGGGCCACGTCGACGAGGCCCTCCTCGATCGCCCGACGCATCCACGTCCCGTGGTTGTACTTCTCGCCGAAATAGCTGTCCCAGGCATCGGTGTGCGAGTCGAAGTCGATGACGGCCACAGGCCCGCGGGATCGGGTCGCGCGGAGGTGCGGCAGCGTGCAGGCATGATCGCCACCGATCAGCAGCGGCACGACGCCCGCCTCGACGATCGGGGCGACGGCCTGCTCGATCGCCTCGTAGCTGCGCTCGATGTAGCCCGGCACGATGGCCACGTCGCCGTAATCGACGCAGGAGAGGATGTCGAAGGGCTTCACGTCGAGATTGGCATTGTAAGGGCGGAGCATGACGCTCGCGGCGCGGACAGCATTCGGGCCGAAGCGCCCGCCGGCGCGGTACGTGACGCCGGTGTCAAAGGGCACGCCGACGATTACCAGGTCGACGTCCTCCAGGGTCCGGACGTGCGGCAACCGCGCGAACGTGGACGGCCCCGTGAAGCGGGGCGATTGCAGCGAATCCTCCGGGACGTAGCGCGGTGCCCTGGAGCGGCTCACCCCTCCGGAGCCTCGAGCTCACCCGGGTCGGCGAAGGCCGTGGCGCCACGCGACGAGCCGGCCGCGGCCATCGCCGCCCGGTACACGCCGATCGCGTCGTCGACGCAGCACACGAGGAGATCGCCCGGCGCCGCCCGGCGCAGGGCCATCTTCACGGCGACGGTCTCCTCGAGGATCCGCTCTGCCTTGGTCGCTCGCGCCGTTCCCCGGCTGCGCGCCTCGCGGACGCCCTCGATGACGTTGCTCGCCGCCTGGCCGGGCGGCCGGCCGCGGAGGTTCTTATCCTCGCGGACGATGATCTCGTCGAACGCCGACGCGGCGATCGCGCCGTATTCGCGCTGATCGTCGTCCCGCCGATCGCCCGGGATGCCGATTACGCCGATCGCCCGGCCGCGCCGAGGTCCGGTGCCTCCGTTGCGCCCGTCTCCGGACGGAACCGCCACCACCCGCCCGGCTTTCGAGACCGGCTCGGCCATCATCCGCTCGACGAAGTCGGCCAGCTGGCGCATGCCGTCGACGTTGTGGCAGTAGTCGATCACGACCCGGATTCCGCCGACGTCGAGGAGATTGAGCCGCCCCGGCGACTGGAAGAACGATGTCGAGAACGTCCGCAGCCCCTGCCGGATGTCGTGGAGGTGGGCACCCGCCGCCCAGGCCGCCGCGGCCGCCGCCAGCGCGTTAGCCACGTTCATCCGGGCCTTGCCGCCGAACGTCGCCGGGATTAGGTGTGTATAGAGGACCGGCATCTTCCGCGGGCCGTGCTTGAGGACGATGAGCTCGCCTTCCGGGGTTCGCTCGAGGGCGAACGCGGCGTTGCCGCGCGACGTGTGGCCGTCGACACGGTCGAAGCCGTCCTCGCCCTTCTCGGTCGACATGCTGAAGAGGACGACCCGGCCGGCGCAGTGGCGGCCCATCCGGTAGACGTGCGAGTCGTCGGCGTTGAGTACCGCCGTCCCCGCCCGCGGCACCGACTCGACGACGACCCCCTTGACGTTCGCCAGCTGTCTCAACGAGTCGATCCCGCCGATCCCGAGGTGGTCGCCGGTCACGTTCGTCACGACGGCGACATCGTTCCGGTCGTAGCCGAGACCCTCGCGCAGGATCCCGCCGCGGGCGACCTCGAACACGGCCGTGTCGACCTTCGGGTTCTGGAGGACCATCTGGGCCGACTTCGGGCCCGACATGTCGCCCTTCTTCGTCAGGCGGCCGTCGATGAC
>JANMPL010000355.1:0-4173 GCA_031369845.1 Chloroflexota bacterium | reverse complement strand
ATGCACGTGTCGTCGGCGTCGCGCATCACCTCGTATTCGATCTCCTGCCAGCCGACGAGGCACTTCTCGACCATGACCTGGCCGATCGGGCTTGCCCGGAGTCCGGCCCGGATCCGCTCGCGGTAGGCGGCCTCGGTCTCGACGATGCCGCCGCCGGTGCCGCCGAGGGTGAATGCCGGGCGAACGATGGCGGGCAGGCCGATGTCGGCCAGGGCCCGGTCGGCCGAGGCCGCGCGCTCCGCCGGAGTCGCTCCGCCCACGATCGCCGACGGCGCGTACGGCTGGTCGATCCTGTCCAGCAGATCGCGGAAGCGCTCGCGATCCTCAGCCATCTCGATCGCGATCAGCGGCGTGCCAAGGAGCTTCACGTCGTAGCGCTCGAGCGTGCCCCGCTCCGCGAGGGCCATCGCCAGGTTGAGCGCGGTCTGTCCGCCTAGTCCGGCCAGAAGACCCTCGGGCCGCTCCTTGGCGATCACCGCCTCGACGGCCTCTGGCGTGAGCGGCTCGAGGTAGATCGCGTCGGCGACCTGGGGGTCGGTCATGATCGTCGCCGGGTTGCTGTTGACGAGGATCGTCCGGACGCCCTCCGCCCGCAGCGCGCGGCAGGCCTGCGTCCCGGCGTAGTCGAACTCGGCCGCCTGGCCGATGACGACCGGCCCCGAGCCAAGGATCAGGACCGATGCGGGCTTCCGCCCGATTGTCACGGTCACGGCGACCGCCTCGGAGTCGGCCAGATAGCCACCCGGGGACTGCTAGGCCTGGTTGGCAACCCGGCCCGGGCCCCCGTCAGGTTCCGGTGAGTCGCTGACGACTGATTCCCCACGGACAACGGCCATTCGACCACTTGCGCCCCGGCCCTGTAGTCCCCCGATGGATGTTTGGCCATCTCGGCAGGTTGGGGCGCGGAGATACTCACCCGCGCCGGGCCTCGGCCGCGGCGACGAACCGGTCGAAGACCGCGAGGGCGTCGAGCGGACCGGGCGCTCCTTCGGGGTGGTACTGGACGGTCTCGATCGGTTTCGTCGCGTGGCGGAGGCCCTCGACCGAGCCGTCGTTCAGGTTCACCTGACTGACGCGGAAGCCGGAGCGCGTCGGCAGAGACTCCCCGACGACCTGGACCTCGTGGTTCTGGGCCGTCACCTGGACCAGGCCCATGTCGACGTCGCGGACCGGGTGGTTCGCCCCGTGATGCCCGAACCGCAGCCGGCGCGTCTCGGCCCCCGCCGCCCGCCCGACGATCTGGTGGCCGAGGCAGATCCCGAGCAGCGGCCGGCCGTCGTCGATGATCGCCCGCGCCAGAGCGACTGGTCCGTCGAGTCGGGCTGGATCGCCCGGTCCCGGGGAGAGGATCAGGCCGTCGATGTCCCGGGCAAGCGCGACGGCGGTCGAGATCGTGTGCGGCAAAATCCGGACCCGAGCCCCGCGCCGCCGCATCCCGCGCACGATGTTCGATTTGAGCCCGAAGTCGACGATCCCGATCAGCGGTCCGCCTTCGTCGTGGCTGCCAACGTCCATGATCGAGGCCGGCGACACCTGGCCGACGAAGTCCTGGTCTTCCCATCGCGGCACCGCCCGCGCCCGATCGACCGCACCGTCGCGGTCGACGAAGCCAGGCTCCGTGACGATCCCTCGGAGCGAGCCGTTCGCCCGCAGGTGACGCGCCAGCGTCCGCGTGTCCACGCCGGCGATCGCCGGGATCCCCTGGTCGCGGAGAAGCGCGGCGAGCTGGCGGACGTCGTCGACGACCGCGGCGGTCGCATTGGCGACGACGAGCGCACGGAGCCACGGCTGGATCGACTGGTCGTCTTCGATCAGCCGCCCGTAGTTGCCGATGAGCGGGTAGGTCATGACGACGACCTGGCCAGCGTACGAGGGGTCGGTGCAGACCTCCTGGTAGCCGGTCTGGCTCGTGTTCACGACGAGGTCTCCCCCGGCCGCGACCGCGGCCCCGAACGCGATCCCAGTAAAGACCGTGCCGTCCTCGAGGGCCAGCAGCGCGGGGCCCAGATCGCCGACCCTCGGATCGACGATCGAGCTCGGTCGCGGCAGCGGCGGGACGATCGTCGCGGTCGTCGCGGTCACCGTGGTCCCACCCCGGTCCCCGACATGAAAACGCCACCGGCCCAGGGGCTCGGTGGGCGCGCGGACACACTCAGATTCTGCCTCCTTTCCGGCCTCACGGGACCGGTTCGCCGGCCTCACAGGACCGGCCGTCAAGGACCTTCGAAGCGTAGCACCGAATGGGAGTCGGCCGCCGGTCGAGCGACCGGCTCGGAGTCGGCCGCGCGAGCTGGCACCGCTCAAGAAAAGTCGAGACGCCGGGCGTCGCCCCGCGGCCTACAATGCGGTTTCCATCGCACGCCGGGGGACCTGTGAGGGGGTCCTTCTGTGATTGAGATCGAGCCCACGACCGACGAGCTGCTCGCCACCTTGCGTGACGCCCAGCGAGCGCTCGAGGAGATTCGGCTGGACGGTATGGGACGAGTCCAGGCAGAGAATCGGGTGCACGACGCCCGAGCCGCGTATCAGGCCCGAATGGCTGAGCTCGCAGAAAGCCTCACGCCCGCCGAGGTCTGAGACCGGCGGCGCTAATCTTTGGTCGATGGCCGACGAGAGTCCCCTCTGGGAAGCCCCCGCGAAGACGGCGCAGCCCGTAGGCCCAGCCGCGGGCTATCGGTACGCGAATCTTGTCGAGCGCGCCGCGGCGACGATCCTGGACTACATCGTCTTCGCGGTCGTCGCCGCACCCGCCTACATACTGATCGACCCTCAGATCTATAGCCCGATTCGGACGGTCTGGGTCCTCGCGGCCTTCGTCGGCGTGTTCGTGTTCGTGATCCGCCCGTTCGGAGGGCGGACAGTCGCCGGCCGCCTGCTCGGGCTCCGGATCGTCCGGCGCTCCGACGGCGCTTCGATCGGCGATGGGCGGGCCCTTGTCAGGCTCCTCGGCCTCTTGCTCACGATCATGATCTGGCCGATCAGCCTCATCGTGACCCTGGTGGGTAGGGAGCACCGCACGCCCGCGGACGCTATCGCCGGAACGGTCGTCATCAAGCGGACGAAGGCTCCGACCGACGCGCTCAGTTCGTAGAGCCCTCATCCATTCGGATTAGGTGCCGTAGGACTAAGGGTGGAACGAATCCCGCATCCCCCTACTACAGAGTCCGTAGAACGAGCCGCGGCGAATGGTCTGCTCAACGATGCGAAGCGGGGGTCCCTCGCCGGTCGCTACTGACGCGTAGGTCAAGAACGCTGAGACCGTCACTACTTACAGAGGGAACAGGAATGCTGGATCAGGACGTCGCGAAAGCGACGATGCGGGGGAACGTGCCGATACGGGTGCTACTCACCCTGTCGGTTGCTATCGGCATGGTTGGCGCCATGGTCGGCGTAGCGTCCGGGCGCACAACGGTAAATGGGAACACGCGCGCTCCCGATGTCACGGCCGTTGCTCCGCCGAATGTCTACATTCCTATCATCCCGAATCGCCTCGTCGACTCGCGCTACAACGTTGGTCTGACGGGCCCCCTGATGAGCCGCGTCGCGCGGACCTTCCAGGTCACGAACCGCAATCCGACGAACCCTTCGATCAACATCCCGAATGCCGCAATCGGCGTGACCGGAAACCTCACCGTCGACAAGCAGACGGCGTACGGCTACCTGTCGCTGACGCCTTCTCCGACGAATGCCCCGACGACCTCGACTCTCAACTTCCCGTTGGGCGACACGCGCGCGAACTCTGTCTCAGGCGCGCTGGGAGCGGGCGGCAAGCTGAGCGTCACCTACGTTGCGCGACTTGCTAGCTCGAGCACGCACGTCGTGTTCGACGTCACGGGTTACTTCATCACTGGCAGCGCTTCGGGCGGCCCTGCGGGTCCTGCCGGTCCTGCGGGCGCTGACGGCGCTGACGGCGCCGCCGGCGCTACCGGTCCTGCCGGTCCCGCCGGTCCTGCCGGCGCAGTCGGTCCTAAGGGATCGACCGGTGCGGCGGGCGCGGTCGGTCCTGCGGGCGCGGTCGGTCCTGCTGGCGCAGTCGGTCCGGCTGGCGCAGTCGGTCCGGCCGGCGCAGTCGGTCCGGCCGGAGCAGCTGGTGCGGCCGGAGCGGTCGGTCCTGCGGGCGCTGCTGGCGCGGACGGAGTCGATGGAGCCGATGGTGCTGATGGCGCCACTGGT
>JANMPL010000106.1:0-5083 GCA_031369845.1 Chloroflexota bacterium | reverse complement strand
GCGCCCCGTCGTTGAACGTAGTTGCGCGGCGCGGCTCGCCTCGGAGGCCGTCGCGGACCCAGAGCTCCGACAGCTCCGTCGGGGCGGATCGCAGATACGCGGTCCGGACGCGGCCGCCCGGTGCGGTGACCTGATCGAACGACGAGATGTAGTGCCGGCCCTCGGTCAGCCGTTCGACCTTCCCGTCGGCCGCCGCGATCCGCCAAAGGTGATAGCCACCCTCGACGGGGGCGAGGAACGTCAGCCAGGCGCCGTCCGGGGACGGGATCAGACGGGGAGCTTCGCCCGGCGTGATGTCGCTGTTCATGCTCGAGCCGGGCATGATGTCGTGCCGATCGGAGATGTTCCGCCCACCCTTCGGCGTCGCGTCTGACCCGTCGGCCGCGAACAGCCAGATGTCGATCCGATAGCCGTTCTCCGGGAGCCGCCCGCCGAGGACCGCCAGGGTCTTGCCATCGGGCAGCCAGGTGGGCGCCAGAAACACCGATTCACTCCCACCGGTGATCCGCGTCCTGCGGCCGGTCTCGACGTCGACGACGACGATGTCGGATCGGAAATCGAGATCGTGGTCCCGGTTCAGCCGAGTCGAGAAGGCGATTCGGCTGCCGTCAGGCGACCAGGCCGGATCCTCATCTGCCATCGGTCCGTCAGTCAGGCGGCGCGCCTCGCCCGTCTCGGCGTCGACGATCCAGATGTGGGCGACGGCGTCGTACACGAAGCCCGACCCGTTGAACATGTAGTTCAACCGATCGATGTAGCGGTAGTCCGACTCGGGCGGGGCAGTCGGGTCCGGCTTGGGCTGGAGGCCACGTGCCCGGCGATCCTCCTTCCGGGTCGCCCCGCGCGAGCTCGTCGTCACCAGCAGTCGTCGCCCATCCGGCGACCACTGGAAGCCGTCGACCCCGCGGGGCAGGTCCGTCAGGCGCCGCGCCTCGCCGCCGTCGAGCGAGAGCAGGTGGATCTGGTTGCCATCCTCGCGCTCCTTCGAGTCCTTCGGCCGGTCGGGCTCCTCCTCGACCTGGAAGCGACGGTCACTGAGAAACGCCACGGTTCGGCCATCCGGCGAGAAGCGGCCGTGCCGGTCGTGCCTCGACCCGATCGTGAGTTGGCGCGGTTCGCCGGTGCCGTCCAGCGGAACTAGCCACAAGGCGTGGCGGTAGGCGTCGTGGCGCGGCGCCGATGTCTGGACCGTGACGAGCGCAGCGGCGCCGTCGGGCGACAGCCGAGGATCGGTCGGAATGCGCAGCCGATACAGGTCGTCAGGGGCGAGCGAACGCGCCAATGGGTCCTCCAGGGCAACTGCGGCGGCGCGGCTGGGGCTGTGCCGCGGCGACGACCCCGAGTCTAGCGGCTACCATCGGACCACGATGCGCGACCAGCTGTCGTTGCGGCTCGAACCAGACGTCCCGACACTGCCGAATCTTCCGGTCATGCTCAGGCCGATGCTGGCACGACCGCTGCCGGAGCCGTTCGACTCGACGGCCCACCTGTTCGAGCCGTCCTGGGGCGGGTTGCGGGCGCTGGTGTTCGTCGGACCGGCCGAGAGCGCGGGGACCGGCGACGTCCGACTCATCGACGGAAACGGGCTCGACCTGACTGCCGCGCTTCCCGAGCTCGCGGGCCTGGCGGTCCGCGTCGACGCCCGATCGGCGGTGCTCGACGGCGAGCTCGTCGTCGTGGCTCCCGATGGCCTGGCCGACAACGTCGAGCTGGAGCGCCGACTCGCGGGCCAGTCCGGCCGACCGGTGGCGTTTCTGGCCTTCGACCTGCTCCATCTCGACGGGCGGTCGCTGCTCTCGGCCCCACTCGATCGACGGCGCGAGGCCCTCCGGCGCGTGCTGCGACCCGGCGACGAGGTGGTCGCGGTGCCGGCGATCGCGGGCGAGGGCCGGGCCCTCTTCGACGCGGCTGCGACTCAGGGAATCGCCGGCGTCATGGCCCGCCAGCGCTCAAGCCCCTACCTGTCCGGGATTCGGAGCAGGCTGTGGCGGTTCACCGCCGTGGGAGAGGCTGCGTCGGCCGGCGATCGTTCCCTTGCGGAGATCGATTCGCCGGAGGCGACGACCTCGACGGCGCCGGTAGTGGCACTCATCCGCCGACTGCCGCTGTTGTTCGACGAGTAGGGCGCCCGACGCCTCAGCCGTGGCGCGCGGCCTCGACGTAGGCGCGGAGGCCCGGCCGTTGGCCGTAGAGCAGGACACCGGCCGCGTAGATCCGGATCGCGATCACCCCGACGATCGCGATCGTCGCGACGAGGAGGCTGACCGACAGGAGGAGCTCCCACGGCTCGACCCGCCCGACCGACAGCCTGGTCAGCATGACGAACGGGCTCCAGAAGGGAACGTACGACGCGATCCGGATGAACCCGGTGATCCCGCCCGTCAGCGCGAGGAGTCCCATCCCATAGCCCGCGATGGCAACGATGCTGAGCGGAAGCGCGATGATCTGGAGGTCCTCCGGGCGGCTCACGAGCGACCCGGCCGCCGCGTAGATGAGCGAATAGAGCGCGAATCCGAGGACGTAGAAGCCCGCGAACGCGAGAAGCAGCCCCGGCGACAGCGACGAGATCGACGAGCCGAGCCCCACTCCCTGGCCAAGCACGAGTCGGGCGAGGGCGTCCTCCACGACCAGGACAACCAGGGCCGGGGCAAGGACGATTGCCGTCTGGGTTGCTCCTGCCAAACCGATGCCCAGCGCCTTGCCGATGACGAGCTGGCGGGTCGAGGCCGCACTGATCAGGAGCTCCATCACCCGGCTCGACTTTTCTGCCACGACCCCCTGGGCGACCCACATCCCGTAGATCACGATCGTGATGAAGATCAGGAATCCGAACACCGCGCCGACGATCAGCCTGCTGGCGAACGCCGACGCGTCGAACGGTTGCGAGCCGCCGTTCCCATCGCCGAGGGCCCGGAACACCTCCACGCCCGGCTGCTTGAAGCTGGATGCCGGGTTCTGGGCGACGTAATCGACGACGGCGACGCCGAAGACGCCGACCGTCAGGTTGGTGATCTGCTGCTGGCCCATCGTTTCGCCGAGGTGGAAGCTGAACCCGAGCTGGCCGGTCGGGCGCCGGACGGCGACGATCGCGGCATCGAGCTCCCGGTCTGACACGCGGGCAATTGCATCCTGCTCGTCGTCGACCACCACGAGGTCGAAGCCACCGCCGGTCTGATCGAGGAGGCCCTGGAGGACGGCCATCGACCGATCGAGGAGCTCCGGGTCGGAGGCCACGATCGCGACCGTCGTCCGACTCTCCCGATCCACGAGTTTGGCGACGATCGGGAGGAGGGCCACGAACATCGCGAGGCCTGTCAGCACGAGGGTCGAAACGAAGAAGAGGCGCGACCGGACCAGGCCACCGTACTCGCGCCGGGCAATGATCCCGGCGTTGGGCAGGAGCGGCTCGTCACGTCCCGGAGCGCGATCGGCGTTCATGCCGCTGGCTCGTCTGAGGCGATGCGGGTCGCGGGATTCGGGTCGCTCAGCTCCGTGCTTGGGGCGAGATGAAGATCCTCGTCCGGCGGCCGGCCGACGTGGTCGATGAAAATCTGCTCGAGCGAGGCATCGACGACCTCGAAGTGGGTCACCCGAACCCCGCGGCGAATGGCCGCCGCCAGGACGGCGTCCGGCTCGACCCCGACGTCAAGCTCGATCTCGGTCCGGTCGAAGCCGGGTCGGAGGATCCGCACACCGGGGACCTCGTCGATCCAGGCCAGCTTGTGATCGCCCTCGACGGCGATCCGCACCAGGCGTTGCCCCGCGGCGCGCCGGATGTCCCGGACGGCGCCGCCGATGACGACCCGACCACGGTCGACGATCGCAATCGATTCGCAGAGCGCCTCCACGGTCTCCATCTGGTGGGTCGAGAAGATCAGCGTCCGGCCCTGGTCGCGCAACTCGAGGAACGCCTCACGAAGGAGCGCGACGTTGACGGGGTCGAGACCCGTGAACGGCTCGTCCATGAGCAGGACCTGCGGATCGTGGAGGATCGCGGCGATCAGCTGGATCTTCTGCTGGTTGCCCTTCGACAGCTCCTCGGCGCGGCGAGAGCCGAGCTCTGGCACCCGGAATCGGGTCAACCAATGGAGCGCCTCGCGGCGTGCCCGATCCGGCGCGAGGCCGTAGAGCGACGCGAAATACGCCAGCTGGTCGACGACGACCATGCGCGGATACAAGCCGCGTTCCTCGGGCAGATAGCCCCATGTCGCCCGGGGAAGCACGCGGCTGTCGATCCCGTTCCAGGTCACCGTTCCGCGATCGGCCTGAAGCACGCCGAGCACGATCCGCATCGTCGTCGTCTTGCCCGCCCCGTTCGCTCCCAGGAAGCCGAACACCTGCCCTCCCGGAACCTCGAAGGCGAGGCCGTCGAGCGCAACGGTCGTTCCGAATCGCTTGTCGAGGTGGTCGATCAGCAGGCTCACGCAGCGAGGATATCCCCGACCGTAGTGGCTCGCGCCGGGACGATCGTCCGGTCAGGCTGAAAATGTCGAAGTCGATGCAGGGTTTTCGTCGTCGAATCACGGAGGCGGATCCCTGAATCCGCCCGTCTGGCGCTCGCGGCGGATTTCACCCCTCCCCGGCGATGCCGTTGTTCGCATATCGGCATGAAGCCACTCGCACCCAATGGAGTATTCGCGCGAGGTGAGGCAACCAACGGCATCGGGGAGGGGATGCTGATTTGCGCATGGCCGCGAGCGGGGTATGGATTTGGGCGGCGTGCGATGATCCTCGGGTGACCACGCCGCCACTTGCGCCCTCGCCGACGGTCGCCAACCGGATCCACGCAGATCGGGCGGCGCGAACCCTCGAGATCGACGGGCAGGACGGCCACCAGACCGTCTACGGCTTCACCGCCCTGCGCTGGCTCTGCCCCTGCGCGTACTGTCGCGGGGAGGCCGGCATGCCCGGTTGGCTCGACACGGCCCCGAACCTGACCGACGAACAGACCCGGATGGTCGACATCCAGCTTGTCGGCAACTACGCCGTCGCACCGTCGTGGGGCGACGGGCACCATACGGGCTACTACACGTTTGCCCTGTTGCGCGCTCGCTGCCTATGCCCCGCCTGCGCGGCGGACCGG
>JANMPL010000312.1:0-4451 GCA_031369845.1 Chloroflexota bacterium | reverse complement strand
CCGATTCTCGCCCCGCGTGCACCTGCGACGAGTTGTGCACCTCCCGGGGCCAAGTCGGGCCTGATCCGGGCCCATTCGGTCGATTCCTGCGCGTGGGGCGAGCCAAACGGGCATCCGTCGGCCGATTTGGTGTCTGGCTCGTCGGATGTGCTCGCCGCACGAGAATCGGAGGCCGGGACGGGGCTTGGCCGGTTCCGTGTATCATCCGCCGTCAATGCGCAAGACCGGTCCCCTCCTCATCTTCGTCATCGGCATTCTCGCGCTCATCCTGGATTTCGTTCCCGGCCTTCACGTCCCGGACAGCCAGTCGGCCGACGGCCAGCGACCCATCGAAACCAAGCTCGGGCTCGACCTTCAGGGCGGCCTCCGGGTCGAGTACCAGGCGAAGCAGGTCGGCGACAAGATCCCGCGGCCGGAGGACCTCGAAGTCATCCGCGACATCATCGAGCGGCGGGTGAACGCGACCGGCGTGTCGGAGCCGTTGATCACCACGCAGGGCGCCGACCGGATCGTCGTCGAGCTGCCCGGCGTCTCGGACCCGAACGCGATCCGCAAGCTCGTCGGTCAGACGGGCCGCCTCGACTTCGTTCCCCTCGGTACCGTCACGAAGGCGAAGGATGAGGAGATCGACCTCGCGCAGTTCCCACCGCTCTTCAGCGGCGAGGAGCTCGCCAGCGCGACGATCGGAACCGACGGCCAGACCGGTGGCCGCGTCGTCAACTTCGTGCTCAAGGAGCGGGGCGCCAAGCTCTTCGAGGAGTACACGACCTCCCACGTGAACCAATACTTCGCGATCGTCCTCGACTCCCGCGTTATCTCGGCGCCCGTGATCAAGCAGCCCATTTCCGGCGGCAACGTGCAGATCTCCCAGGATGCGATCGGCGGCTACCCGCTCAAGGAGGCCACCGAGCTCGTCACCGTCCTCCAGTTCGGCTCGCTCCCGTTCCCGATCGTCGAGCTCTCGAACACGACGATCTCGGCGACCCTCGGCAAGGAGTTCCTGTCGCAGAGCCTCAGGGCAGGCGCGATCGGAATCGGCCTGGTGATTATCTTCATGCTCATCTACTACCGACTGCCCGGCCTCATCGCGAGCTTCGCGCTGGTCTACTACACGCTCGTGGTCCTGGCGCTCTTCCGGTTCATCCCCGTGACCCTGACCCTCGCGGGGGTCGCCGGCTTCGTCCTGTCGGTGGGTATGGCGGTCGATGCCAACATCCTCATCTTCGAGCGGATGAAGGAGGAGATGCGACTTGGTAAGGCGCTGCCCTCCGCCGTCGAGGCGGGCTTCGGGCGGGCCTGGAACTCCATCCTGGATTCGAACGTGTCGAGCCTCATCACGGCGACGATCCTGTACCTGTTCGGGTCGTCGGTGATCCGCGGTTTCGCCCTGGTCCTCATCCTCGGCGTGCTCGTTTCGATGTTCAGCGCGATCACCGTCACCCGCACGATCCTGCGGGTGGTCGTGACCCAGGACTGGGCGCGACGCGCCTTCCTCTACGGCGTGACCGAGGAGGAATTCGTCGCCCGCGGCCAGGGCCGCGGCCGGGTGCGTGGCGAGGCGCGATCGCGTGTTTGACATCATCGCGAAGCGGCGCTGGTATTTCCTGCTGTCCGCGCTGATCACCCTGCCGGGTCTGTTCTTCATCTTCATTGCCCCGCTCGCTAGCAAGGACGCGGGGCTTCAGTTCACGATCGACTACACGGGCGGCACGAAGTGGGAGATCCGCTTCGACGACCGAAACGTGACCCCCGACCAGGTCCAGGCGGTCTTCGCTGCCAACGGCCTCGCGGCGTCGGTCCTCCAGACGGGCGACGGCTTCCTCGAGATCAAGACCGAGCCGATCGGCCTTGCCGCGGCGGCACCGTCGCCGACGCCGGTCCCGACGATTGCGCCGTCCGGCAGCCCGGGCGCCTCAGCCCCAGCGTCAGCGCCGGCACCGTCAACGTCCGCCACCGCCGCCCCGTCCGCGGCGGCATCGGGGTCGGCCGCCCCGAACGCCAGCGCCAGCCCTGCCCCGTCGGCCAGCCCGAGCCCGGCGCCAACACCCTCGCCCAGTCCGTCGGCGGCTGCCAGCCCCGCTCCGTCGGCCGGCGCATCGCCGGGTGCCTCGCCAGGCGCGTCGCCACCGGTCGTGACCGGCAACACCGACCTCCCGACGGACGGAAAGCTCGGCGAAATGGTCATCGCCCTCGAGACGGCCCTCGGGCCGATCGAATCGCAGCGATCGCTGACGACGATCGGTCCGGTCGTGAGCTCCGACCTCGTCCAGCAGGCCCTGATCCTCATCGTCGTCGGCTCGCTCGGCATCCTGCTCTGGATCACGTACCGCTTCCGCGACGTGAAGTTCGGCGTCACCGCGCTCATCGCTCTCGTCCACGACGTGATCGTCGTCGTCGGCTTCTTCGCGATCCTCGGCACGTTCTTCCACGTCGAGATCGATGCCCTGTTCGTCACCGCGATGCTCACGGTCATCGGATTCAGCGTCCACGACACCATCGTCGTGTTTGACCGGATCCGGGAGAACCGCGCCCGTCATGCCGGGGAGCCCTTTGCCGAGGTCGTGAACCACTCGATCCTCCAGACGTTCGCCCGTTCGATCATGACGAGCTTCACCGTCGTCCTGACCCTCCTCGCGCTTTATCTCTTCGGCGGCTCGGCGATCCAGAACTTCGTGCTGGCGCTGCTCCTGGGGATCATCTCCGGGACCTACTCGTCGATCTTCAACGCTGCGCCGATCCTCGTCGTCTGGCAGGAATGGGACGACCGACGGCACGGCCGGGCGGCCTCGACCCGCGCGCCGCGGACCCGACGCGCGGTCTCCTGAATGAGCCGACGGGCGGGTGGCTGCGCACCCGTCGGTTGGCGCCGGTGCAGCCGCGGTGAAGCCGGTCGTGGCATCCTGACGTCGTGATCGAACCCCGCTATCGCTGGCAGTTCCCCGAGGCGATAGCCATCGACTCCGGCCTCCAGGCAGCGGCGGAGCGTCACAGTCTCGACGAACGGGTCGCGGGCCTGCTCGCCCGACGGGGCCTGCTCGACGGCGCGGCCTTCGACAGCTTCTTCGCGGCGCCGCTCGAGTCGCTCCACGATCCGCGCCTCCTGCCCGACGCCGACGTGTTCGCCGACCGGATCGCGAGGGCTCGGGCGGCGGGGGAGCGGATCCTCGTCTTCGGAGACTTCGACGCCGATGGACTGACCGGCCTCGCCATCCTTACGATCACACTCCGACGGCTCGGGATCGAGGCGATCCCGTACGTCCCGAGCCGCCTCGATGAGGGACACGGCCTGTCCCGAGCCGCCATCGCCGCCGCCCGGGAGGCGGGGGCAACGGTCATCGTGACCGTCGACTGCGGGACGACGAGCCTGCCCGAGATCGCCGAGGCTCAGGCGCTCGGCATCGACGTGCTGGTCACGGACCATCACCGGGTTCCGGCGGAGCTCCCGAATGCCGTTGCGATCGTCAATCCCCAGCGCGCGGACAGCCGCTACCCGGAACGACGGCTGGCGGGGAGTGGCGTCGCGTTCAAGCTCGCTCAGCTCCTTCTCGCCGATGAGCGCGGCGGCCCTGAGGCGGCCCTGGCGCTCACCGACCTCGCCACGATCGGCAGCGTCGCCGACATCGTCCCGATCCTGGGCGAGACGCGAGCGATCGTTCAGCTGGGCCTGGAGCGCCTCCGAGCGGAGCCGCGGCCGGGGATCGTCGCCCTTCTCGCGGCCGCGGGCGTCGCGGCTACGGCCATCGACATGGAGACGATCGGGTTTGCGCTTGCGCCGCGGATCAACGCCGCGGGTCGAGTAGGGGAGGCACTTGTCGCGGCCCGGCTGCTGCTCGCGGAGGACGCCGCGGAGGCGGAGGCCCTGGCGGCGGAGCTAGAGGCGGCGAACCTCAGCCGACGGGACATGACGAAGCAGGCCATCGGTGAGGCCCGGACGTCGATCGCCGTGGTCGTCGACGGGGTCGAAACGCCCCCGCCCGACGCGCCGGCGACGATTGCCCGCGGTCCGTGGCCGGTCGGCATCGTCGGGCTGGTGGCTTCGCGGCTCGTCGAGGAGATGGGCCGACCCGCGGTCGTCGGGGCGGAGCTTGGGCCGGTCATCCGCGCTTCATGCCGGAGCGATGGCAGCCTGGACCTCGGCGCCGCGCTGGAGACCTGCGCGGACCTGTTCATCCGTCACGGAGGCCACGCCGGCGCGGCCGGGTTCGAGATCGCGACGGAGCGTTGGCCGGCGTTCGTCGAACGGTTCATGGCCCTCGCCGCGGTCGCGGCGCCGCGTGACCCTCGAACGGCCGTGTCGATCGATCTCGCGCTCCCGGCCGGGGCGATCGACTACGCGCTCCATCGGAGTCTCGCCCGACTCGCGCCGTGCGGTGCAGGCAATCCGGAGCCGGTCGTCGCGGTCCTCGGTCTGGTCGTGACCAGGAGTCGCGAGGTCTCGGGCGGGCACACGC
>JANMPL010000288.1:0-1569 GCA_031369845.1 Chloroflexota bacterium | reverse complement strand
GTCGCGCCTGAAGCTGCTGACGGATCCCTCGCCGGTTCCGCGCCGCCAGCCCGACCAGCGGGCTACCATTGCCCCCCGTGCCGATCGCTCCCAACGACTTCACCCACCTCCACGTCCACTCCGAGTTCAGCCTCCTCGACGGCCTCGGGCGGATCACGGACCTCGTCGATTCGGCGGCCCAGCAGGGCTTCGACAGCCTCGCGATCACCGATCACGGCGCGCTCTACGGGGCCGTCGGTTTTTACCAGGCCTGCGTCAACAAGGGCATCAAGCCGATCATCGGCGTCGAGACCTACGTCGCGCGACGGTCGATGACCGAGAAGGAAGGCAAGGCCGACGCCCAGCCCTTCCACCTCATCCTCCTGGCGAAGGACGACGTCGGCTACCGCAACCTCTGCCGGCTCGTCACCGATGCCCACGTCGACGGCTATTACTACAAGCCGCGCATCGACCGCGAGCACCTCGCCCGCTACTCGGAGGGTCTTGTCGGGTTGTCCGCCTGTCTGGGCGGCGAAGTCGCCCGGGCGCTCGAAGTGGACGACTGGGAGCTTGCCCGCTCCGTCGCCGGCCAGTACGGCGAGATCCTCGGTCCCGGCAACTTCTTCCTCGAGCTCCAGGATCACGGCCTGCCGGAACAGCGGGCGCTCAACGAGAAGCTCCTCCGACTCGCTCCTGAGACCGGCCTGCCGCTCGTCGTGACGAACGATCTCCACTACGTCCACGAGGTCCAGGCTGACGCCCACGACGTCCTCCTCTGCGTCGGGACCGGCAACAACATCGACACCCCCAACCGGATGAAGTTCGAGACCCGCGACTTCTGGCTGAAGTTGCCGCCCAGATGGCAGCCCTCTTCCCGGACCAGCCCGACGCGATCCGGAACACGCGGCTGATCTCCGAGATGACCGACCTCCAGCTGCCGCTCGGAAACCTCCGGATCCCGAACTTCCCGGTGCCCGCTGGCGAAACCGCCGAGAGCTGGCTCCGCAAGGAGTGCGAGCGCGGTCTCGAACGGCGCTACGGCACGGTGACCCCGGCGCTCCAGGCCCGCCTCGACTACGAGCTCGGCGTGATCCTGTCGATGGGCTACGCCGGCTACTTCCTGTTCGTGGCGGACTTCATCGCCTTCGCCCGCGAGCAGCGTATCCAGACCACCTGCCGGGGCAGCGCCCCGGGCTCGATCGTGACCTACACCCTCGGGATCACGCCGGTCGACCCGATCGCCTACGAGCTGCCGTTCGAGCGCTTCCTCAATCCCGACCGCGTGACGAGGCCCGACATCGACGTCGACTTCGAGGACGGCCGACGGGACGAGGTCATCGCCTACGTCACCCGCAAGTACGGCGCCGACCACGTCGCTCAGATCATCACGTTCGGCACGATGCTCGCCCGAGCGGCGATCCGCGACGTCGGCCGCGTCCTCGGCCACAGCTACGGCGAGGTCGACCGGATTGCGAAGGCGATCCCCAACCAGCTCGGGATCAAGCTCGACGAGGCGCTCGTGTCCTCGCCGGACCTGAAGAGCCAGGTGGACGCCGATCCCGGTGTCAAGCGGATCATCGACTTCGCCCG
>JANMPL010000278.1:0-1504 GCA_031369845.1 Chloroflexota bacterium | reverse complement strand
GCCGGATCGATCGTCACCTCGTACGGCGCGCCTTCAACGAACGCCGCCGGATTTCGATCGATTGCCTCGACGGACGGCGATGCGCTGGGTGGGGTACTGGCAGTCGCCGATGCCGTACTGGATGGCGATGGGTTGGCGCCGCTTGGGGACGGACTCTGCGGGTTGGGCGACTCGGTGGACCCACATGCTGAGCCCACGAGGACGATGGCCCCGAGGAGGGCGGCTGCGCGAATGGCTCGCGGCGCAGTGGTCATGGTCATGGCGTTGCTCCTGGGACTAGGGTAGCCCAGCGGCAGGATAGGCCGCGGAACAGGCCATCGGTTCCTCGACAGGTGCGGTACTCTCGCGGTCATTCACGGGCGCCGAGGACCCGGCCAGACCACGCCTGCCGATGACGCGCCGGCGAGGCCGAAGAGGTGGACCATGGGCATCAGCACGGCAGCCGGCCAGATGACGAGCGAAGAGATCGTCGAGCTCTCACGGCGGCACACATTCTTCTCCTGGTCCGCCCAGGGCGCGATCGACCCGATCGCCATCGACAGGGCCGAAGGCGTCTACCTCTACACGCCAGAAGGCAAGCGGATCCTCGACTTCAACAGCCAGCTGATGTCGGTCAACATCGGCCACGGCGATCGCCGCGTCATCGACGCGATCACCGCCCAGGCCATGAAGCTCCAGTACGTCCAGCCGGCCTTCGCTTCCGAGCCGCGCGCCCGGCTTGGCGCCAAGTTGGCGGAGATCCTGCCGGGTGACCTCGACAAGGTGTTCCTGACCCTCGGCGGCGCCGAGGCCATCGAGAACGCCATCAAGCTCGCCCGCGCCTACACGGGCCGGCACAAGATCCTCGCCCGATACCGCTCGTACCACGGCGCGACGCTCGGGGCGATGACGCTGACCGGCGACCCGCGCCGCTGGGCGAACGAGCCCGCCCTGGTCGGCGTCGTCCGCTACCCGGACACGCATCGTTGGGGCGAGAAGGAGCCGCGGCCGGCCGCCGAGAGCCTCCAGGGGCTGGAGGACGTTATCCGCTACGAAGGCGCCCACACGATCGCCGCAATCTTCCTGGAGACGATCGTCGGGACCAACGGCATCCTCATCCCGCCGGACGGCTACATCCAGGGCGTCCGCGAGATCTGCACCCGCAACGACATCCTCATGGTCGCTGACGAGGTGATGGCAGGCTTCGGGCGGACCGGGCGCTGGTTCGCGATCGACAACTGGGACACCGTGCCGGATCTCATGACGATGGCCAAGGGCCTGACATCCTCGTATCTGCCACTCGGGGCCGTGGCGATGAACCACAAGATCGCCAAGCATTTCGACACGAACTTCTACTACGGCGGCCTGACGTACTCGAGCCACGCGGTCTCGTGCGCCGCCGCCCTTGCCAACATCTCGGTTTACGAGGAGGACGGGCTGCTCGAGAACTCGCGCCGGCTCGGCGCGGTCATGCGCCGACACCACGAGGCCCTCTACGCCAAGCACCCGTCGGCCGGGGCCCATC
>JANMPL010000261.1:0-6589 GCA_031369845.1 Chloroflexota bacterium | reverse complement strand
CGGCGTGTTCGACGGCGGCCGGGCCCGGGCGTCATCGGGGCACGATACGCCGCGTGGCAGTGGCCGCGTGGCCACGTTCCTGCCGACGGGATTCGACGATTGGCCGGGCTCGGCGCCACGCTGCCCCCCCAGGGCGCGCGGCGTCGAGCGGGCCTAGCCGCGAGGCGAGGAGAGGACCGGCCGGCCGAGACGGGCTCGGAGACCTGCCGATGACGGGCCGGCGAGGCGACCACGGACGGTCCGCGGGTCGAAGGCCGGTGCGTCGGCGCGCGTTGTCAACGCGATCGAGTCAAGGCGCGTGCGAAGTGTTGCCAAGATGGTCGGGTCCGGATCACTCCGGTGGCTTCTGAACATGTCCGGGAGCCTGCCCCTCATGTTGCGTAGGCGCAACCCTGACGAATGGGCGCGCCCGGGATAGGACTCTCGTTCCTGTCGTAGGCTGGCTTCATGCCGACGGTCTCCGCTCCGATCTTCGGCCGCGACGTCGCCGACGCGGCCTGGCGCCCAACCGCCGATCTCCTGGCTGAATGCCGCCTGGCTGGGTTCCTCCGTGCCACCGGCGAGCCCGACCTCGAGGCGCTCCAAGCCCGCGCGGTCGACGATCCGGCCTGGTTCTGGGGCGCCGCCGCGGACGACCTGGCACTCGACTGGCAGCGCCGACCATCGAAGATCCTGGACCTCTCCGACGGCCCCGAGTGGGCCCGCTGGTGGAGCGGCGGCGCCTTCAACTACGCGGACGCGGCCACCCGACCTCGCGCTGAGCGAGCTCCGAACGGCCAGGCCCTCGCCTGGGAGGGCGAGCCCGGTGATGTACGGACGTTCACGAACGCCGAGCTGAGGGAGGCCGTGGAGCGGGCGGCGCGCGCGTTCCGCTCGCTGGGCGTCGGTTCCGGCGATCGCGTCGGGATCTTCCTGCCGATGCTGCCGGAGACCGTCATCACGGTTCTCGCCCTCGGCATACTCGGAGCGATCTACACGCCGATCTTCTCGGGCTACGGTGCCCCGGCGGTCGCGGCACGACTCGTCGATTGCGAGGCGAAGGTGCTCGTGACCGCCGATGGCTTCTGGCGCCGCGGCAACCCCGTCAGCCTCAAGGCGACCGCGGACGAGGCGGTCGCCGCGGCCTCATCCGTGCAGCGGGTCCTCGTCGTGCGGCGCCTGGGGACCAAGGGCCCGGAGCTTTCCTGGACAGATGGCCGCGACGTCGATTGGGAGGCGGCGATGGCGGCCGCGGAGGCCGAGCCCCCGGTGGTGGCCGCCCCCACAGATCCCGAGACGCCCTACATGCTGATCTACACCTCGGGCACGACCGGCCGGCCGAAGGGCGCCGTCCACGTCCACGGCGGGTTCCCGATCAAGGGCGCCCAGGACCTCGCCCACACGTTCGATCTGCGGGCCGGCGACACGCTCTTCTGGTTCACCGACCTCGGCTGGATGATGGGGCCGTGGGCGATCTCTGGGTCGCTCCTGCTGGGCGCGAGTCTGGTGCTGTACGAGGGCGCGCCGGACTTCCCGGGGCCCGACCGGATCTGGGACCTGGCGGCCCGACACGGCGTGACCCATCTGGGCCTCTCGCCGACCGTCGTCCGGGCCCTCATCCCCCACGGCACGGAGCCCGTCCGCTCCCACGATCTCGGCTCGCTCCGCGTGCTCGGCTCGACCGGCGAGCCATGGGATCCCGATTCCTGGTGGTGGTACTTCCGCGAAGTCGGCGGAGGCAGCTGTCCGGTCGTCAACTACTTGGGCGGCACCGAGGTCTCCGGTGGGATCGTCGGTTGCAACCTCCTCCACCCCATCCAGCCGACATCGTTCAACGGGCCATGCCCGGGGACAGCCGCCGACGTCATCGGGCCGGACGGTCAGCCGCTCCGCGGCGAGGTCGGCGAGCTCGTCATCCGGCGGCCGCAGCCGGGCCAGACGCGCGGCTTCTGGAACGATCCGGATCGCTACGTCGAGACGTACTGGAGCCGGCATCCCGGGATCTGGGTCCACGGCGACTGGGCGATCGTCGACGCCGACGGCTACTGGTACATCCGCGGCCGTTCGGACGACACCCTGAAGGTCGCCGGCAAGCGCGTCGGCCCCGCCGAGGTCGAGGCCGCGGCAACGGCCCATCCCGCTGTCGTGGAAGCAGCCGCGATCGGGGTCCCGCATAAGGTCAAGGGCGAGACGATCGTCGTCGTCTGCACCCTTCGGGCGGGCGAAACGGACGACGACGGCCTTCGAGCGGCGATCGGCCGGCGCGTCGTCGAGGACCTCGGCAAGACGCTCCGGCCGGAGGCGATCATCGTCGTCCCGGCCCTGCCGAAGACACGATCGGGCAAGATCATGCGGCGCGTCATCCGGGCCGCATATCTCGGGCTCGACCCCGGCGACCTGTCGGCGCTCGACGATCCGACGACGATCGAGGCGATCCGCCAGGCGGGCCCGACGACGGTATCCTGACCGCCATGGTCGAGGTCAAGGCAGGCAATTGATGGAGGGATCGGAATGACTCGCAGCCTGCTGCTGGTCGGTACGACCAAAGGGGCGTTCGTCTTCGACGGCGACGGGGCGCGGAGGAAGTGGTCGCTGCGCGGGCCGCTCTGTGACGGCTGGCCGATCCACGATCTCCAGTGGGATCCCTCAACACGGTCGATCTATGCCGGCGGAGGCTCCGTCTGGTACGGGCCGGCCGTGTTCCGGAGTGTCGACCTGGGCGAGACGTGGACCCACTCGTCTGAAGGGCTGACCTACGGCGACGACGGCCCGAAGATCCCGACGGTCTGGAACGTGACCCCTGCGCACGGGTCGATCTTCGCCGGGGTCGAGCCTGCTGGGCTCTTCCGCAGTGACGACGGCGGCGCCACGTGGCGCCACGTCGAAGGCCTCCGCGAACATCCGAGCCGACCCGGCTGGCAGCCGGGCGCCGGCGGCCTCATCTGCCACACGATCGTCCCCCACCCGACCGATCCCGAGCGGATGTGGATCGCGATCAGCGCCGTCGGGACGTTCGCGACCGAGGACGGCGGCACGACCTGGGAGGCGCGCAATCGCGGCGTCCTCGCCTGCTTCGCGCCGGATCCGCATCCGGAGACCGGGCAGTGCGTCCACAAGTTGGTGATGGCGGCGGGCCAGCCCGACCGCTTCTACCAGCAGAACCATTGCGGGGTCTATCGCTCGAAGGACGGCGGCCACCAGTGGGAGGACATCAGCGCCGGACTCGTATCGGAGTTCGGGTTCGTGATGGGCGCCCATCCGCGCGATCCCGCGACGGGCTGGGTGATCCCGCTGAGCCATCCCGAGGAGGGCCGGACCGCGCCGGGTGGTGCGCTCGGTGTGTGGCGGACCCGCGACGGCGGCGATAGCTGGGAGCGCCACGGCGACGGCCTCCCTCAGGAGAACGCGTTCGTCGGCGTGTTCCGCGAGGCCATGGCGGTCGATCGCCTCGACCCGGTCGGGATCTTCTTCGGGACGAGCACGGGAACGCTCTACGGCTCCGTCGACGAAGGTGAGAGCTGGTCGGTCGTCGCCGCGAACCTGCCGCCGATCTGGGGTGTCGAGGCCGTCGTCCTCGACTGACCGCTGTGCCGACGGTCCTGCTTCCGCGCTCGCTCGTCTCGCTCTTCCCGGGCGCGCCACGTCGCTGCGAGGTCGAGGCGGCCAGCGTGGCCGAGGCGATCGACCGGCTCGATGAGGTCGCGCCGGGGATGCGCAACCGGCTGCTCGACGCCGGACCTTCGATCCGCCGCCACATCAATGTTTACGTCGACGGCGCCCCGGCGTCACTCGCGACGCCGCTCGGGCCGGATTCTGTCGTCCATGTCATCCCGGCGGTATCCGGCGGCTGATGCTCCGGTCAGACGACCGAGGCGAGCGCGGCGGCGAATGGATCGAACGTTTCGGTTCGTTCTGCGACGGAGTCGGCGCCGAGCCGGGCCTGGTCCTGACCTTCAGGCGAATCGCCCAGCACCGATCGCCAACCGTGATCCGCCAGGAGCTCGAGGGTTGCGACGGCCGCCGTCACGGTCGATCGGGCGTGGTCGAGGGCCAGCCCTGACAACTCCTGTCGGGTCAGCGATCCGGCCAGGTCCGCCGTGACCCGTGCAGACAGCCGCGACCGGGCAGCGGATCGTTCCGAATCGGGCGAGGCCCGGAGGAGGATGAGCCCGCCCGTCGGGCCTGCCGGCGCGATGGCGGCAACGATCGCCGACCACGTCTCTGTGGCCGACCGCCGCATGTCGCCCGGCGGTTCCTCGAACGTCAGCGACATCCCCGCGAACAGCGCCTGGCGAATGGCGACCTCGGCAGCCGCCCGGGCCGCCGGCTGCGACTCGCCGACGAGCCACGACGGCATCGCTCCCACGAGCAGCTGATCCGGCGGCAGCCCGTTGCCGCGGGCGATCGCGACCGACAGCGCCTGGAGTGCAAGCGCCCGGCCGGCGCGGGTCGCCGGGTCGGATGGCACACCGCTGGCGAGGTCTGGGGCCACCACGAGCGGCCCGGCCGACAGCGACACGATCACCCCGGCGCGGGCGAAGAGCGAGTGCGCGAACGCGTGGTCGGCGAGCGCCCGCTCAGGAGCAACGCGTCCCCCGACGATCTCGGTCATGACATCCGCGTCGGCCATGTCGACCCGCTCGAACGCGGCGACGACGGACAGCTCGGGTCCGCCGAGGGGAGGCGGAATGGCGGCCAGCCGGACGTAGTTGCGACGCTGGGCGGCAATTTCGTCGAGATGGCGCCGCAGCGCTGTGAGCGCCCGTTGGCTGCCGGTCGGGGCGTGGTCGGCATCGACCGTTGCCCCTTCGCCGTCGCGCGGCCGCCATACGGGAGCCTCGAGTCCGGCATCCCGCAACCGATCGGCCAGCTCGCGACCGATCGGGACCGCGACCCTGACGAGATCGACGCCGGCATCGAGCGCCCGGCGGGCGGCCGTGAGGGCTGCGTCGATGTCGGGGTCGGCGAGGGTCATCCCGATCCATGGCCGCTGCGGCTCGCCGAGTACACCGAGGAGCTCGCGCCTCGCCGTGCGGTTGGCATCGATCCGGTCGATCGCGGCAGTCGCCAGCCGCCGTGCCTCCTCCTCGGCGACGGCCCGGCGGTCCGATTCGCGGAGCAGCTCCGCCTCCATGCCGAGATCGACCGCGCCCGACGCGACGTCGAGGGCGAGGCGCTGCGGCTGGAGGTCGTACTCGACGAGCGCCATCGCAAACGGCAGGAGCAACCCGCTCCCAAGCCGGCCGCGTCGACCAGCGAGGTAGCGATCGACGACCGACCATGCCAGCGGCCGGCCCGCCGCGTCGAGGCCGCCCACGCCGCACAGGCGCAGGAGGGCACGCTCGCGGCCGACCGTCGTCGACGCTCGGGCCCGCGCGGCCCAGGCGCCTGCCAGGGTCTCCGCCCGTTCCGCGAGTCGATCGAGCGGCCCAAGCGAGCCGGACGCCGCGCTCACGGTCGGCCTCGCGATCGCCCCATCAGGCGCGCCACTAGTGTGATTCCGGCCCTCGACACAGCCTCCCCGCGACAGTGCGGCGCCGCCCCGCCACGCGGTCGCGGGCGCCGTGAGGGCTGAGTATGGCGCTAGGTGCGCCCGAGTTGCGCGATCAGCTCGCGGACGCGGTCGGCGAACGCCCGAACGTCGAACGGCTTGCCCTCGAAGTCGTCGCATCCGGCCTCGATTGCCTCCCGGCGAACCTCCGCCTGCACCGAAGCGCTGCAGGCGAGGAGCACCGTCGCTGCCACGACCGGGTCGGCGCTGGCCCGGACGGCACGGGCGACGTCGAAGCCTGACATCCCGGGCAGTCGAAGGTCGAGGACGACGAGCTCCGGTCGGGCCGTCTCGATCGAGCGCAAGGCCTCCTCACCCGTCGCCGCTTCGATCACCCTGAACCGCCCGCGCTCCAGGACTCGGCGCATCAGGCGGCGCGTCTCGACCATGTCGTCCACAACCAGGATGAGCGGCAGGCGGTCGGCCACCGTCAGCTGGCTGCCGGCGCGGCAAGGGGGAGCAGCACGGAGAAGCAGCTGCCGAGCCCGAAGGTCGAGTCGACGGTGAGCTTGCCGCCGTGGCGGACGACGAGCTCCCGCGCGATCGAGAGGCCCAGGCCCGTGCCCGGGTACTCCGGCCCCGCGATCCGGTGGAACTTTTCGAAGATCCGCTCTCGCTCGTCCTCGGGCACGCCGATACCGGTGTCCATGACATCGATGCGGACATGCAGCTCGTCGCCGGCGACGGAGGCCTCCACGCCAGCCACGACACGAACGGTGCCGCCAGGCTTGGTGAACTTCACCGCGTTCGACACGAGATTCAGGAAGACCTCGTGCAGTCGCACCCTGTCCCCGACGACGGTGAGCTCGTCGACCGCAGGGATGAGGGTCAACCCGATGCCCTTGGCTCCGGCCAGCGCGCGCAGCTCCTCGACGACGCCGGATAGCAGCGGTCCCAGGTCGAGTCGCCGCGACTCGAGCTCCAGCCGATTGCCCTCGATCCGCGAGATGTCGATGAGGTCGTCGATCAACGCCAGGAGTCGCCGGCTGCTCGACAGAACCGTCGTCATGTCCTCGTGCTGGCGTGGGTTAAGTGCACCGTCGTCGCCCCGGCGATGAG
>JANMPL010000256.1:0-1505 GCA_031369845.1 Chloroflexota bacterium | reverse complement strand
CGACACCCGGTCGAATCGGACGATCCTCGCGTCGCTGGGAGGTTCGCTCGTCCAGGACGCCATCCCGGGTCGAACGATTCTGGAGGCGTTGGAGTCCGGGCGGGATCCGGCGGCCAGCGGGGTTGTCTTGCTGTAGGAGGGCCGTCCGCCTGCCTGATGTTCGCCCGATGAACACAACCGACGTGTGTGCGCGCGGACTCCGTAGGTTTTGGCGCACCCGATGAACAGGTCGGGACACAGCGTACGCCACGCGACTGGCGGTGGCTGCCCGGTTCACCACATGGAAGAAACTGACGCGGCGTGGCCGGGCGCTGGTCACACATGTTCACCAGATGAACGGCCGAGAATTCCGAGCGCCGGAATCGATGAGCGGGCCCTTTGCGGGGCCCGCTCGTCAGGTGCGGAGTTGGGTGCGTGCCTCGCTCAGGCAGGCTG
The DNA here is from genome assembly GCA_031369845.1 of Chloroflexota bacterium. Classification (GTDB taxonomy): domain Bacteria; phylum Chloroflexota; class Limnocylindria; order Limnocylindrales; family CSP1-4; genus CF-46. The sequence goes on along the minus strand of JANMPL010000256.1, from coordinate 1,070 downwards.
GGGGTTCGGGGCGGGAGCGGGCGTCGGCTGGCCGGGACCGATGATCGCCGGCCGGACGCCGTGGGTATTGACCTTCGGCGGCAGGTCGCTGAAGAACTTCTCGAACTCCACGGCGTCGACCGTCTCTTCGGCGACGAGCTTTTCGGCGAGCGCCGTCAGCTTGTCGCGGTGCTTGACGAGGACCTCGGTTGCCCGCTCGTAGGCATGATCGACGATCGCCCGGACCTCCTCGTCGATGGTCTTGGCGACCTCGTCGGAGTAGTTCCGCTGCTCGCCGATCTCGCGGCCGAGGAAGATCAGCTCATCGCGCTTGCCGAACGACAAGGGCCCGAGCCGATCGCTCATGCCGAACTCAGTCACCATTCGGCGGGCGAGATCGGTGGCCTTCTCGATGTCGTTGCTGGCACCGGTCGTCGTGTCGCCGAAGACGAGCCGCTCCGCGACGTTGCCGGCGAGGAGTCCGGCGATCTTGTCCTCGAACTCGGTCTTGCTCTGGAGGTAGCGATCCTCCGACGGCAGGGCCATCGTGTAACCCAGGGCCATGCCCCGGCTGATGATCGTCACCTTCTGGACCGGGTCGCACTTCGGCAGGATCCGCTGGACGACGGCGTGGCCGCCCTCGTGGTAGGCGATGATCGCCTTCTCGGCGTCGGAGATGACGCGGGACTTGCGCTCCGGGCCGGCGACGATTCGCTCGAGCGCCTCCTGGAACTCGGACATCCCGATGACCTTCTTGTTGCGGCGGGCCGACAGGATCGCCGCCTCGTTCACGAGGTTGGCGAGGTCGGCGCCGGAGAAGCCGGGCGACTGGCGGGCGATGTCCTCGACGACGAGGGCCTTGTCGAGCGGCTTGCCCTTGGTGTGGACCTTGAGGATCGCTGTCCGGCCCTTCATGTCGGGCCGCTTCGACCGGCAGGTCATCCTCGATCGGCCGGACATGCGCGGACGGACCGAGATCCTCAAGGTCCACACCAAGGGCAAGCCGCTTGACAAGGGTGTCGAGGTCGAAGGCGTCGCCCGGCAGTCGCCGGGGTTCTCCGGCGCGGACCTCGCGAACCTCGTCAACGAGG
>JANMPL010000251.1:0-2789 GCA_031369845.1 Chloroflexota bacterium | reverse complement strand
GGATCCGGCGGCGCCCTCGATCCGGGCAACGACGTTCCCGACGTCTATCGCGCACGTGGCTCCGGGGTCGCAGATCGAACTGCGGGCAATGGCCATCGTCGTCCTTGGCGAGGGGCTTTGGTAGTTGCCCAACCGTAGGCTACGTGGCCCGGAACGGGCATCACCGCCTCGGGTCCCGAGGACGGCAAAACGTCCCGAACCTGCCTGCGGCATCTGTACCAGATGGCGATCCATAAGGCCCGCCCTAGAGCTGGTCGCCCTCGGTTTCGGTCGAGCGCAGCCACGTGTGGGCGCGCTCCAGCATTCCGACCGCAACGTGGCGGAGCCGGCGCGAGGCGGCTGCGCGTCGCCCCGTTGCGTGAGCGCGCCGGAGGCCCGTCGTCGCGCCGGAGCGGAGCGGGCGGGCCGCAACCGGGGCGACACTCGCCTGGGTGGGCGTCGCGGGAGCCGGCACCTGGGCCCTAGTGATCGCGGAGGCCTCGAGCTCGGCGGCCACGACGGCGGCAATCACCGGGACGGGGCGGGCACGATGCGCGGCAAGATCCACTACGTCGCCCCAAGCGCGAGGTCGGGCCGTCGCGGCGCGCCACTCGTCGCCTGCGTTGTGAACGGCGCGGCGGCCATCGAACAGTTCGTCGAACGTCTCGCCATCGACCCGCTCGTGCTCGACGAGGTACGCGGCGAGCCGGCGCAGGGTCTCCATGTTGTCGATGAGCGTTCGGCAGGCTTCGGCGTAGGCGCCGTCGAGGATCGACCGGATCGCCCGTGTGGCTGCACCCCGGACGTCCGATGGCAGGCTCCGGTCGCCGGGCAGCGGGACGAGGAACGACAGGCTGCCGCGCCCGGACACGCCGTGATCGATCGCCTCGGGGTCCTGACCCATCCCCCATCGCGTGACCATCGCGACGGCGATCTTGTTGGCGGCCTCGAAGTCGTTGGAGGCACCGCCGGTGACCTCGTGGAAGAGGATCTCCTCGGCCGCCCGGCCACCCATGAGGGCCACGAGCCGAGCCCGCAGATCGGACTCTGACGGCAGGTCGTTGTCCTCCTGGCTGCTGACGGTGACGCCGAGGGCTTCGCCGTGGGCGAACAGGGAGATCTCCTCGACCCGTCGCTTGTCGCCGTGAACCTTGCTGCAGATCGCATGGCCGACTTCGTGGGCGGCGATGATCGATCGCTCTCGCTCGTCCATCGACCGTCGGCGCGATGTTCCAACGGCGACCTTCAGCCAACCGCCGTGGAGATCTTCGGTCTGGATGACCTCGCCGGATCGACGAGCCGCCAGGATTGCCGCCTCGTTGAGCAGGTCGGCGAGCATGGCACCCGAGAAGCCGTAGGTCTTGCGGGCGGTATCTTCGAGATCGATCGTCGGCGCGATCGGCTTGTTCCGGGCATGGACCGCGAGGATCGCCTTGCGGCCGGCGACGTCGGGCAGGCCGACGTGGATCTTCCTGTTGAAGCGTCCCGGGCGCAGGACGGCGGGATCGAGCGTGTCGAGACGGTTCGTCGCGGCGATGACGATGACATCCTCGGTCGTACCGAAGCCGTCGAGTTCGACGAGCAGCTGATTCAGCGTTTGCTCGCGCTCCTCGTGGCTGTTCGGGCCGCCGCGGGCCTTGCCGATGGCGTCGAATTCATCAAAGAAAATGACGCCGCGCCCGAGCTTGCGGGCCTGGGCGAACATGTCGCGCACCCGCCGCGCGCCGACACCGACGTACTTCTCGACGAACTCCGAGCCGGACGCATGATGGAAGGGGACGCCAGCCTCGGCGGCGACGGCTCGGGCGAGCATCGTCTTGCCCGTGCCCGGGGGGCCGTACAGCATGATCCCGCGCGGAATACGCGCGCCCAGCTTGTGGAACCGCTCTGGCGATCGGAGGAATTCGATCGTTTCGGTCAGCTCGAGTTTGGCCTCGTCACAACCGGCGACGTCGTCGAGGCGGACGGCCACCATGAGCGGGTCGATGACCGGTGCCTCGAGCGTGCCGTCCGCGCGTGGGGCCCCCGGCATGATCGTCCGGAAGCTGGAGCTCTCGCGCTGGCCGGGGCCGTTCCTCCGCGACATGCGCATGACGAGCATGAGCGTGAAGACCAAGATCGTAATCGGCAGAACGATGCCCAGGATGTTGACGCCCGAATCGGGCCGGATCGTCCGGCTGGCCTCGAGCGCCTCGGTCGTCAGGAGGTTGCCGTACCCGAGCGCGGTGAGGGCCGCTACGGCTTCTTCGGGCGTGACCGTCAGGTCGATCGGGATGACTTGGCCGTCCTTCGTCCGGACGAGAAGTGTCTGGCCCGACTGGCCGGAGTTCCCGGCCGACTGGGCCGCGGTGATCGCGGTCACCTCGCCTGCCTCTACGTGCTGCTGGAGCTCCACGAGGGACCACCCGTCGCGGAATGTGAACGTCGGGGCGGTCACGGTCGAGCCCACCGGCACCGACGGGGCCACGCGGAGCACGAAGAACGACGTTGCGGCAGTGATTGCGACGATCGCGACGACTGTGACGACGGTGGAGGCCAGCGGCCGGCGGCGGACCGTGGCCGCACCGCGTGCCGAGAGTCGGCGGAGGTGGCGCTGGAGGCGTCGAGGATCGGGGGTCATGGCATCGCGCTGTGACGGTGATAAAGGCTTCCCGATCGTGGCCGATGCTTAGCCCGCTCGACATCACCCGATTGGGTGATGACCCCTGCGTCATCTGACGGATATGCACAGGGGCTTGCGGGCGCCCCTCCGGCCGACGTGCCGAGATCGACGTTGGGCGCAGGATAAACCGAATGCCCAGGAGCCTGCA
>JANMPL010000178.1:0-1976 GCA_031369845.1 Chloroflexota bacterium | reverse complement strand
CGGCACGCAGGGCAGTCAAAGATGTAGAACGAAGAAGAACAAGGAGGAAATCGGATGTTCAAGGACAGCCACGCGTTTTCCGGATTCTCGACGAACGACATCGCGAAGGCCAGGGAGTTCTACGGTCAGACGCTTGGGCTCGAGGTGACCGAAGACGAGGGCATGGGGATGTTGACGCTCCACCTCGCGGGTGGCGGCAACGTCCTGATCTACCCGAAGGACAACCACGAGCCCGCGACGTTCACCGTGCTGAATTTCCCGGTTGGGGACATCAATGGGGCGGTCGACGCGCTGACCAAGGCGGGGGTCACGTTCGAGCGCTACGAGGGCTCCCCACACGATGAGCGCGGGATCGTGCGCGGTCCGGCAGAGTATGGCCCGCCGATCGCCTGGTTCAAGGACCCGGCCGGCAACATCCTGTCGGTCCTCGAGGGCTAGGAACCGGCACCTGCCAGCCTCCGGCGCCTAGGCAGGCTGGACGAGGCCGATGACGTTACCGTCGGGGTCCGTCACTGACGCGATCAGCTTGCCGCCGCCGACATCCGTTACGTCCTGCTTTGCGGCCGCGCCCGCATCCAGGAGGGCCTTGAGGGTCCCCTTGATGTCGTCGACGTGCCAATAGGCCACAGGCCCCGTCATGCCATGGCCGTGGCCATTGGGATCCAGGCCGACATCCTGGCCCTCGACGTTGAGCCCGACGTAGTAGGGCTGGTCCATGTCGGGCCTGACCGCTGCGAGCACGCCGTACAGCTCCTTGGCCTTGGCGAGGTCCCTGACCGGGTAGATGATCGTCTTGATGCCTTCAGGCACGAAGAACTCCTTGCATTCGCTTTGAGGTGATTATCGGTCGCCGCTCGCCCGTGTCACCTCGGCCGGGTTTCGCTCGACACTGGTATGTCGGAGCGGAACGAGGAAATGTGACCATGGCTGAGGGCGACTGGCTGGCGGAGCGGTTCGAGGAGAACCGGCCGCATCTGCGGGCGGTGGCATACCGGATGCTCGGATCGGTGAGCGAAGCCGACGACGCCGTCCAGGAAGCCTGGCTTCGACTCAGTCGCTCCGACTCGAGCGCCATCGAGAACCTCGGCGAGGAGGTCGTCGTTCGGGGCGAGGAGTTCGTCAGGTTTCGCCTCACGCCGGAGGCCTACGCGGCCCGTTGGGCGATCTGGATCAGGTTGCCGCACGTGTCGTCGAAGACGGCCGTCGTCACCGGACCCATCTCGGTCGGCGGTTGGGTGAAGCGCACGCCGCGGCCGGAGAGCCGCTCGAAGTCGGCCTTGACGTCGTCGACACTGAACGACGTGTACGGGATGCCGTCGTCGACCAGCGCCTTCTTGAACGGCTTGGCTGCCGGATGAGCGTCCGGCTCGAGGAGCAGCTCGGTACCGCCCGGATCCTGCGGTGACACGACGGTCAGCCAGCGGAAGTCCCCCATCGGGATGTCCTGCTTCTTCTCGAAGCCAAGGACGTCGGTATAGAACCGGAGGGCTTTCTCCTGGTCGTCGACCAGGACACTGGTCACGACGATCTTCATTCGCGTCCCCTTCCATTGGTCTGCGGCCAGCGGGCAGTGATCTCCTGGAGCGGCGACGGGTCGAGGTGGTGGAACTTGTAGCGACCCTCTCGTCGGGTCGTCACGAGCCCCGCCGCTTCGAGGACATCGAGGTGCTGCGAGATCGCCTGCCGAGTTGATGCCAACCCGTGCCTCGTGATCAGTCGAGCGCAGATCTCGAAGAGGGTCTGGCCATTCCGATCCTGGAGCTCATCGAGAATCGCCCGTCGGGTCGGATCGGCGAGAGCCTTGAACACGTCGCCCACGGGTCGATGATAGGAAAGTCTCTACTTGCATGTCAATGGCCCCGCGTGGTCCCGACGGAGACAGCAAGATGCGAGCGGCCCTCAAGGCTAGGGCCACTCGCCGAAATAAAAGATTTGTACTGGCGCGCCCGACAGGATTCGAACCTGCGACCTTCGGC
>JANMPL010000144.1:0-6938 GCA_031369845.1 Chloroflexota bacterium | reverse complement strand
CAGCTCACGAAGGGCTGAGAGGAAAATGAAGAAGCCCGGGTCCCTCGTGGGGTCCGGGCTTCCGGTGCTGCTGGGCTGGTCGGTCAGCGCGGCTTCGTTCGGTTGGCCGCCACGTGGGCGCTCCACTCGGACGAGCGGCCGTCAGGCGATGCACTCGAGCCGTGCCAGCCGCAGACGCACGTGATCGTCTGTGCCTGGTGCTTGTATTCGGCGATGACGTGCTTGAGCGGCTCCGGCGCCCGCGGCGTGACGCCGGGCCGGGGCGGCACGGTCATCGTGGCCGGTTGCGTACGGGTTCGCTCGTCTGTCACGCCTCGCGCACCTTCACGGCGCGCGGCCCCTTCGGGCTCGCTTCGACTTCGAAATCGACCTTCTCACCACCGACGAGTCGATCGAAATCGAGCCCGCCCTCGAGGGCACCGCGGTGGAAGAAGTAGTCCTTGCCGTCGTCGGCTGTGATGAACCCAAAGCCGCGATCGGCTACGAGCTTCTTGACAGTCCCGCTGGACATGACGCCTCTTGTTTCTTCTCGAACCTGGTCGGCCTACGCACGGCCGGTTCGAGAGGAACCATCGACCACGCGGGGGACGCCCGACTGTCGGGCGGAGGCACATTGTACCCGTCATGCCTAGTTCCCGCCTCTCCGCTGCAATGTCAGCGCTCAGCCTGAGCCGATCACCCGGACGAGGAGCGCGAAGCCGTCGTCTGTGCCTGTCCAGCGTCGTCGCAGGTCCGCGATCCCGACGCGACGTCGGACGTAGCGCATCGCGACGACGGCAACCACGACGTCGTCGAGGGGCCCGAGAACGGGGATGAACTCGGGAATGAGGTCGATCGGCGACACGATCCAGGCGAGGAGGCCGACCAGGACGAGCCGCACATCCGGCGGCGCCGATCGGTCCCCGATGATGGACCGCAGCAGTCGCAAGACGTCGGGGATCAGGCCAAGCAGCTCTCGCACGGGGACGCCCTTCGGCCGCAGTGCCCAGAACAGCACGAGCAACAATCCCCAGAGCGCGACCAGCCCGACGACGATTCCAACGAGCGTGCTCAGGTCCACGATCCTACCGTCAGACGATCCCGAGGTGGGCGGCCCCGTTCCATAGCTCGATCACGCGACGTTCGCGCTCCCAGCCGAGCCGCGAGATCGTCGCCGTCGACAGCTCGAAGAGTGCGCCGGCAGCGGGCTCCAGCTCGAGCCAGCGGGCGGCGAGGATCCGGAGCGCGTGGCCGTGGCCGAAGATCGCGGCGTCGCCGCCGACCTCGAGGACCCGGGCCAGGACGCGATCGGCCCGCCGGCCGACGTCGTCGACGGACTCGCCGCTGTTGATCCGGGCCGTCCAGATCGTCCAGCCGGGAATTTCCTCGCGGATCTCGTCGGTCGTCCGGCCCTCGAACTCGCCGTAGTTCCATTCGCGAAGGTCCGGGTCGATGACGGCGACGTCGCCGAGCCCGCCGATCCGGCACGTTTCGAGGGCGCGAGACAGTGGACTCGAGAAGACCGCCGTGAACGTGTATCCGGCAAGGCGCTCGCCAAGCCGCTCCGCCTGCTCGATCCCGTTGTCGTTGAGCGGAATGTCGGTCCAGCTCGTATGGCGTCCGCCCGCTGACCACGGCGTCTCGCCGTGGCGAACAAGGAACAGGCGGGTCGTGCCGATCATGTTCCGGACTCGAGGGTTGCTTCGGGCCTTGCCCGGTCGGCCTCGGAGGCTTCGAAGAACGGCCGCGATTTCCAGCTGAGGAGCAAGGCGAGCAGGACCGCCGGAAACTGGGCGATCCGCGCGTTGTAGCGGTAGACCTGGTCGTTGTAGAGCTCGCGGCGGTCCGCGATCATGCTCTCGAGCCGCTCGATCTCCTCCTGGAGCGCCATGACGTTGCCGGCCGACATGACCTCCGGGTAACGCTCGACGACGGCGAAGAGGGAGCGGACCGCCGCCGAGGTCGCCGCCGATGTCGCCGCCTGATCGGGATCGCGGCGGCGGGGGAGTAGGCGGCCCGGGCCGCAGCGAGCTCGGTCAGGACATCCTGCTCCCAGGCCATGACGCCCCGGACGGCCTCCACGAGATTCGGCAGCTGGTCGAATCGCTGCTTCAGCGCTACGTCGATATTGGACCAGGCCTTGTCGATCCGGAGCCGCAGGTCGATGACGGCGTTGTAGGTCGCCAGGACGAGGAACGCGACGACGATGAGTACGACGGCGACGGCAAACGCGGCGGCGACGGAAGCTGGCGTCATCCGCCCAGGCCGCCGCCAACCATGAACGCGAGGGCCATCGCCGAGCCGATCGCGACGACGGCACCCAGGAGACCGACAAGGAACTGCCGTTCATGGCGGCCCACAGCGACCGACGGCGCGCCGAGGGCAATGACGAGGGGGACCTCGGGCGAAGCGGCAAGGATCAAGGCGTCGGGGGCGATCTCGAACGTCCGCCGAAAGCGCGCCGCGTCATCGGCCGTCGCGAGCGGCGGGTCGGTGGCGGCTTCGTCGAGCTCCGGCTCGCGCACCGGCCGCCCGATCCCGAACCCGGGGATTGCGGCGTTTCCCCATGCCTCTTCCGCGTCCGTGGCAAGCATGCCGGCAGCGCGGGCCGCCGCGAGGTCGGCGGCGATCTCCGGGTCGTCGGCCAGCGACGAGCCTGTGTCGTGGACGTCGGCCGAAGCCGGGTCATCGAGCTGGTCGAAGGGCATCGCCCGGCCGATGATCGTGACGAGCTCGCCGGGATCGATCCGGGCCTCGGCGTAGCTGCGGGCGCGCCGCGAGCCCCCGAGGTGGGCCGAGGCGAAGCCCTGCCATCGGCCGCCGTCGTCGCCTGGCAGCCCGCTCCCGGCCGGCCGGACGGTCAGGAGTGCCGCGATCTGGGCCTCGCGGTCCTGACCCGGTCCGTATGCCGGCCCCGATCGGATGCGGAGTCCCGCTGGCGTCTCGCCGAGCGCCCCGGTCCGCTCCTCGAATCGCGGCGGGACATCAAAGCGGGCGGCGCGCGGGAACACGCGTAGCTCGCCGCTCTCGTCGCGAACCCGGAACCCGACCGCCGCCTCCTCGCGAAACGCAGTCGATGCATCGTCGTCACCCGTCTCGTCGATCCGCGCCCGGTAGAACACGCAGGGCGCGCTCTGGAGCGGGGAGACGAGCGTCAGCTCCGCCGGCTCGACGACGCCGCTCACCAAGACCTCCCCGACCGCGATCGAGGCGATTCGGGACGGGGACGTGCCGCTGATCCGGGCGGCCTCGCGGTAGCCGGTGAAGCCCCGGCCGAGGAGGACCATGCCGCCGATCACGCCGCCGCCGGCGAGCGCCATGAGCTGTGGATCCACGACCCGCCGCGCCCCGTCAGCCCGTGCATGCCTGGCGCGGGTTCAGGGACACGCTGCCCGCATTCGCCTGGATGTCGAGCGCGATCCGGATCTCGGCGGTCGCAAACCCCGGCGTCTCCCAGGCATCGCCCGACCTGACGAGCCCCTCGTCCTCGAAGTTGTTGGACGAGATCGGGTTGTCGCCGGTGGTCAACCGCAGGCCGACGTCCTCGGGTGCGCAGATCGACAACGAGCCGGCATTCACCGTCAGGTCGCCCTCGAGCGGCAGGTCGGGCAGCCAGACGACGGCGGAGCCCGCGTTGACGGTGCCGTCCAATGTTGAGGCCGCGGCCACGTCGCGCAGATCGATTCGGAGCGAGCCCGCGTTCACGGTGGCGTCGACGGAGGCGAGGTGCGCTCCCCGCAGCGTCAGCGTGCCCGCGCCGGCATTGAGCTCGACGTCGAGGTCGATTCTCGGATCGGTCGGCAGCGTGATCTGCCATCGCTCGCGTGTCCCGGGGAAGCCGAAGACACCGGCGTCGTCGGCCGCCTCCAAGCGGACGCCGTCGGTATCGCGCCTGATCGTCGGCGGCTTGCCGTCGCCCGATGCGCCTTCCACGGCCCAGGTCCTGCCCTCGCCCGTGTCGACGGTGAGGTCGCCGCACAGGAAGCTGATGCCGACCTGCGCTTCGTCGGGCAAGTCACCGGATTCGCGCGCGAACGCCGTACTCGCCTCGTCTCCACCGCAACCGATCTGCAGCCCGCTCCCCGAGGCCACGAGGCCGCCCGCCATGACGCCGAGACAGACCGCGGCGACGATGCCGCCGAGCCGCGCTCCGGGCCGGCCGGCGAAGATCATCGACAACCCGGCGGCGATGAGGAGGAGGGGCCAAACCTGCCAGCTTCGCTCCGCGATCTCGGTCGGGATCCAGCCCTGTCGCACGCCGAGGAGGAACGCGCCGAAGACGATGAAGAACAGGCCGACCCCGATGAGATTCCTGTTCATCTTCACGGTGCACCCTCCGATCTGAACCGTACACGACTGTGCTAGCCTCGGCCGGGCGTCGAGGCGACCGACGATGCGACCGCCGACACGAATTGGCCGGGAGGTTCGATGCGGCTCAGCGCGTGGCGGGCGTCCAGCCCGAGCAAGGAGGCCGGCGGGGCAAGGGTCGCCGCGACCGTCGATCCAGTCCTCCGGTCGCTCGGAGCCGAGCAGGATCCAGAGTGCTGGGTCGCGTGGGGTGAAGAACCCGCCGTTCGCTACACGATCTTCGTTCCGACCGCGGCCGGCCTCGTCGCGACGTACGTTCGGGTCAACGTTCCGGGCGAGGGTCCGCGGGCCACCGGCAAGCTCATCCGATGGAGCCGCGTCCAGCTCGGCGAGCTTTCCATGGAGACCCAGGGCGGCCATCGCATCCTGAGCTTCCAGGTCGAGCAGCAGGTGCTCCAGGGATCCGACGACAAGGCCGATCGGATCGCCCGCTTCGGCCTGGAGCTCCTCGCCGCGGTCGACGGCCGCACGCTCCCCCCGGAGCCGACGTCGAAGCGCCGCGCGACCAAGAAGCCCGCCCGTACGGCCGCGGCAGCCGGGCCGAAATCGGCCAAGGCCAAGTCGCTCGCGCCCGGCGCACGCCGCGCGCCGCCGTCGGGCTGACGGGCGTGGCCGCCACCACGCCCCGGGCGTCTCGCCTGCCCGGCACGCCGATCCACCCGGTCCGTCGAACGATCCGCTACTGGGTCAGTCGCATCGTCGCCTGGCTCGTCATCCGCGCCTATCTGCGGCCGCGGCTCGAGGGTCGCGAACGCCTGCCGGCCGGCCCGGCGATCTACTGCTTCAACCACATGAACTGGACCGATCCGTTCGTCCTGATGGCGATCTTGCCGTTCCGGCCGAGGCTCTATTTCTTTGGCCCGAAGGAAGAGGACATGGCGGTCGGTGGGCGGAACCGGTTGATGTCGTGGACCCGGGCGACCGTTCCGTACCGGCCCGGCAAGAACGACCTGCTCGACGCGACGCGACGGGTCAGCGCCGTCCTGGCGTCGGGCGGGGTGCTCGCGATCGCCGGTGAGGGCCGGATCCACGCGTCCGAGAACGAGCTCCTGCCGCTCCAGGAAGGGCCGGCCTACTTCGCGCTCCGCTCCGGCGTCCCGCTCGTCCCGATCGCGATCAGCGGCACGAGCTGGCTCCGGCTCGGTCGGCGGGTGACGGTGGCGGCGGGGGAGCCACTGGCCGTCGACGGGCGCCCGAGCCGAGAGGCGGTCGACGCGCTCACGAAGAGCTGCTGGACGAGCCTCCACGCTCTCGTTGCCGATCGGCCGGACTTCGCCCGACCGGGACCTGTCGGTCGATGGTTGACCGAGGTCTTCAACGACTGGCCGGAGGGAACGCGACCGCTCCGATCGGCGAGCTGAGCGGCCGGTCTGGCATACTCGGCGCCGTCCGGATTGCACAGGAGACGACGTGGCGACGAGCGGTCTGTCGGCCGATCCGAAGGAATACCGCAAGCGGCTCGCGGGGCAGAGCGACGAGCAGATCGACGCGTGGGCCTCGGAACTGATGCGCGATGTGGCGATCCGGCGCGGTGTCATCCGGGTGATCGAGGACTTTCGCCGCACGGCCAAGCTCGGCGAACCGGAATTCGAACGGGTGTTCGCTTCTGGCGGCGGGCCACCTGCGGTCGTTGGGCGCGACCGCGAAGGCCACATGATGGTTCCGGCGATCACGCTCTTTGCCCTCGTGCCCGGGATCCGGTCACAGGTCGCCGATGGTCGGGCTCGGCTGATCGAGTACCTCGTCGCGAACTTCGGCGAGATCGTCTACGTCTGACGCGGCGAGCCAATCGGGCATCGCGGCCCGACTGGCCGGCCTCGTCCGACTCGTTCACCCGTTTCCGTCGCTCCTCGACGGGATCGTCTCGGGCGCCGTCGCTCTCCTTGCCGGCGCGCCACCGGTCGATGCGTTGAGGCTGGGGCTCGCGATGACCGCACTCCAGTTCGGGATCGGGGCGACGAACGACGTGGTCGACGTGCCGCGCGACGCGGGCCACAAGCCCGGCAAGCCGATCCCGTCGGGCCTCGTCTCGCCGCCGGTCGCACGGGCCGTCGCCGTGGGGGGCTTCGCCGCCGGCCTGGTCCTGTCGATCCCGTCCGGGTTCCCGACGCTCGCCCTTGCCGTCTTGGTTATCGGGATCGGCCTCGCCTACGACCTTCTGCTCAAGGGGACGGCCTGGTCCTGGCTGCCGTTCGCCGTCGGGATCCCGATCCTGCCCGTGTTCGGCTGGCTCGGCGCCGCCGGCACGCTACCGCCCGCGTTCGGGATCCTCGTGCCCGTGGCGATCGTGGCCGGGGCCGCCCTGGCGATTGCCAACTCCCTCGCCGACGTCGAGCGCGACCGGGCCGCAGGAATCGCGTCGATCGCGACGGCACTCGATTCGCATCGCGCGTGGGCCGTCGAGGCGGGGCTGATCGTCGTGATCGTTTTGGCGGCCGTCGTATCCGCGTGGATCCTCGGGGCGTCCAGTGGCCGCGCCCTGCTCGTCGCGGTTGCGGGGTGCCTTCCAATTGCGGGACTCCAGCTTGGCCGGGGTGGGGGAGCGGCCCGGCGGGAACGGGCGTGGCAGCTCCAGGCGATCGGCATTGCCG
>JANMPL010000135.1:0-4582 GCA_031369845.1 Chloroflexota bacterium | reverse complement strand
ACGCCCTGGCGCCGCGCCCGGTCTGCCCGGCGCGCGTCCCGGAGTGCCGTCGGGCTGACCGTGATAACGGCGTTGAGCTTCGGGTTCAGCTTCCTGATCCGCTGGAGGTAGAACTGCGTGAGCTGAACCGACGTCAGCTTGTGGCTGTCCATCAGGGCCTGCAGCTCAGGGATCGTCGCCGCGTCGACATCGATGCCCCGGACGGTCGTCGAGATCGCACCTCTCGCGAGGCCGATCGCGGCGGTCAAGCCCGACACCCCGAGCAGGAGCGCCATGAGGGTTGCCAGAATCACGGAACGTCGAACCGGGCTGCTCATCGCGCGTGACCTCCACGGAATTGGGTGGGCCGGTCGCCGGGTCGCTGGGGCATCTAGGGGTTCACGTCCATTGAACCCCACCGGTCAAGAGGTGCGCCTGCGCACCACTCTGGAGCGCAGGCGGTGGCCTCGTACGACGCTCTCCCTATTGAGCCGACGAGGCCGCCCAGGCCTCGAACGTTGCGAGCTCGATTCGATGGTCCGTGGCCTGTCCGAAGGGCGTTTCGCTCAGCCGGCTGCCGTACGGCCGCGACGCGCAGCGCAGTTTTGACCAGCTTGTGTACCTCAACGGCGCGCGAAACGCCGCGGAGTACGTTCGCTTCGAACGGGGACTGCGGGCGGCTCGACTCGTTCGCACCACGCCGGGTGATTGGGACCGTGCCCTGGAGGTCCATCGGTCCCTTGCGGAGGCCGGGCCTGGCCACCAGCGAAGCGTTCGGTTGCCGGACCTGATCATCGCCGCCGTGGGGGAGCGTCACGGGCTGCCGATCGTCCATTACGACAGCGACTACGACACAATCGCCGCCGTGACCGGCCAGCCGACTCGCTGGGTGGCCCCGCGCGGCTCCGTCTAAGCGTGCCCAGTCGCCCGCGGGGTTCCGCCGCGACTGTAGCGAGACGGATCAGAGAAATCGTGTGCGCTCGATCCTCGACGTGGAGCAGGATGCCGGCCAGGTCGGCCGGGTCGAGCGCCGCGATCGGGCCGCAGCCGGCCTGCGAGATGAACGAGAAGCCGATGTCGGCGCCGTCGCGGTACCGCGGGCGCAGCCGGTCACGAGAGGTCGAAGGCGTACCGCCACGTGACCCGGTCCGACTGGCTCGCCGCTGCCTCGGCTTCCGACGAAGGTCGGTACTCCAAGCCGATCACGACGCACCAGACTTCGCCGGCGCGAAGAGTGGCCAATGGCGCCGACGTTCGACTCAGGGTGTCGAACGGAAATCCGATCGACGGAGGGAGGGGCCCGGTGCAGCCCGGCCGGATTGCAATCGGAACCACGAGCTGCCGACCCAGCTCCCCGACCCCGGTCCCGCCGCAGCTCGGATCGGCGGCGGGTTCGCCTGGGCTGCAGCCCACCTCGGTGTCGACGCGGTCGATGACGGTCAGCCGCGCGGCGCCCTTTGCCGAGCCGTCGTTGCGCAGGCAGATCTCGATCGGGTCGATCCGATCGCCGGGTCGCATGTCGGTCCGGCTGACAAGCGTCGGCAGGCCCTGGGCGAACGTGCCGCAATGGCCTCCGGAGCGGATGGCAACGACGAGATCGAGCGTCGGAGGCGGTTTGGGCGCGGCGTCGACGCTCCCGGCTAGCGCGCCTGCGACGACTGCCGCGATCAGTACGGCTCCCCAGGCCGTCCAGCGGCTTGACGGGCGCGGCGCGTTCACGTCGGCCGGCGCGCCAGCTGGCCGCGCAGCTCGATCGCCGCGAGTGCGAGGCCGGGGATGACCACGAGCAGGATGAACCCGCGCGGCCAGCCCACGACGTGTTCCCTCCAACCCTCAGTCGCCCCGGTCCTCGGGTGCTGGCAGCAGCAAAGCGCAGAGCAAGATTTGGTGATTGGTCGTCGGCGAGAACGGTGCACTGGCGCAACATGCGGTGCCGCGAGGCGCGACTGGCGCGTCCCGAGACGCCTCCGCGACGGTGCGGTGACCTGATTGGGTCGACCGCGATGCGGCAAGATGGTGCATCCGGGGTTCCGCCGCCGGTGAGCTCGTTCAGGGGAGGGCCGCCGACCGCTTGAGGGAGGCTGTCATGGCGCGCCACCTGTTCCGCAGGGCGACTTTCGTTGCCACGCTTGCGGCTCTGCTATCGGTGTCAGGAGGGCTGGCCGCCAGCCCCTCGTCGGGCTGGTCGATGGGCGGCCACGACCTCTCGAACACCCGCTCGAACCCGGACCAGAAGGCGATCACCGCCGACAATGCGGGGAAGCTCGCGACGAAGTGGACCTTCGAAACGCATGGCGACGTTTCGGCCACCCCCGCCGTCGTCGGTGGAGCCGTCTACTTCCCGGATTGGGGCGGTTACATCAACAAGGTCAATGCTGCGACCGGCGCCCTGATCTGGGAGCGAAAGCTGTCGGACTACAACACCAACTGGGCGGCCGATCTCGTCTCGCGGACGGCGCCCGCCATCGTCGGCAACGTGATGTACATCGGCGACCAGGCCGGCGGAAGCTCCATCTTTGGTGGGGCTCAGCCCGGTAGGGTCATGGCGATCAATGCAACGACCGGCGCCTTGCTCTGGGCCAGCGAGATCAACCCGAGCCCGTTCACGATCATCACCCAGGCGCCGGTGGTCCATAACGGCGTCGTCTACGTCGGGGCTGCCTCGTCCGAGGAGAACGCCGCAGCCTTCATCCCAGGCTACGTGTGCTGCCACTTCCGAGGTTCGTTCAGCGCCCTCGATGCGGCCACGGGAACCGTCCTGTGGACGACCTACATGGTTCCCGAGGACGCCGATTTCAGCGACGGTGCGTACTCGGGCGGTGCGATCTGGGGCAGCACCGCGGCGATCGACGCCGCTTCAAACACCGTTTACGTCACGACCGGCAACAACTACAGCGTCCCGGACTCAGCCAAGGTTTGCCAGGACAACGACGGAACGCCGGCCGAGTGCCTCGACCCGAACGATCACATCGACGCGATCCTGGCCCTCGACATGACGAGCGGACAGATCAAATGGGCGACCGGTGTCCAGGGCTTCGACGACTGGATCGTCTCTTGCATCCCGGACATCGCCCCGAATCCCTGCCCGACCAGCACGCCGGGACCCGACTACGACTTTGGCTCAGGGCCGAACCTCTTCACGGCCAAGATGAAGAGTGGTGCCGCCAAGAAGATGGTCGGCGCCGGTGCGAAGAGCGGCATCTACTGGGGCCTGGATGCGGCCACTGGCGAGATCCTCTGGAGCACAGAAGCTGGACCCGGCTCCACACTCGGCGGGATCGAGTGGGGGACCGCGACCGATGGCAAGCGGATCTATATCGCCGAGGCCAATTTCGCGCGCCTCGCCTATCCGCACAACGCCAGCCTGCCGCACTGGGGCTCCTTCGCGGCCCTCGACCCGGCGACGGGAGCCATCCTCTGGCAGACCTCGGACCCGAGCGGTGGCAGCGACCTGGGCGCGGTGTCCGTCTCGAACGGCGTCTTGTATGGCGGCTCGATGAGCGGCCACATGTACGCCCTCGACGCCGCCAACGGCAAGGTACTCAAGGACATTGTCGGCGAAGGGTCGTCGAATGCCGGGCCCGCCATCAGTAACGACGGCGTCGTCTACTGGGGTAATGGCTACGCTCGGTTCGGCCTCGGCGCTGCGAGCACCACGTTCTACGCGTTCTCGTTGAACGGGAAGTAGCGCGACACGGGCGGCGCGGGGACAACCGCGCCGCCACGCCCACTCCGGGGGTTTCGCCACAAATATGCACCGTACCCCCTTGAACTAGTACTGAAGTACCACGACAATAGAGATCCTGGCTGCGCCGGAGGGGGGCCACGACCGCAGCAGGGGTAGGGGACGCAGGGGTCTCAGGGGGCCGTCGACTCCACCGTTCCAAGCAGCAGGCCGAGACCAGCTGCAAGGATCCGAGTCGACTGTCGTCCCGTCCGTTGGCGTTCCGGGGGATGAGAGGGCGAGATTGCCTGGCTGTCGGGCAGATCGGCGCCGCAACCACGGGTATCGGGCGGTCGCGCCTGACTCGAGCCTGTGGTCGCGTCCCGAGCCGACGGGCTGCCGACTTCGCCGCTGGGGAGGTGATGCTGCTGTCCAAGTCGCTCGGGAAGACCTGATTTCGTCTCGGGGTCCGATTCCTGACTTCAGGCTTGCAACCGATGTCTACGGATATCAACTCACGAGAGGAGTTCGAGTCATGCGCCGACTAGGAACCAGCCTTGGCGTCGCGCTCGTAGCGGTCGCCTTGATGGCCGGATCCGCATTTGCGGCTCTTACGTTCCATCAGGGACCAACCGTCACATTCAGCGGATCCAGTGCCACGGCGACGTTCAATGTCAGTGGCCTGGGCAATGATCCTGCGACGGCCCAGCTGCTCGTCGATGGGATCGCGAACTACACCTGCAGCAACAAGGGCGGCAACCAGGCGCCGGGCCAGAACCCGCAGCCCGCGTCAGGGGCCTCGCCGGTCGTCAACCTCAACGACAGTCAGAAGAACGGACGATCGTCGGTCAGCGTCACGGCGACCCTGACCGCGCCGCTCCATATCGGCGCCAAGCTCGCCGGCTGCCCCAATGGCAACTGGACGGCCACTCTGAGCTC
>JANMPL010000089.1:0-10641 GCA_031369845.1 Chloroflexota bacterium | reverse complement strand
CCCGGAGCTTCCGGATCTCATCCCACATCCGGGCTCGCGCCTGCGGGTCGAGCCCCGTCGTCGGCTCGTCAAGGAACAGGACCTGCGGGCGATGGACGATGCCGAGCCCGACATCGAGCTGAGGACTGACGAGCGCTCGCGTTCTCATCCGTTCCGGCCTGTCCGAGGTCCGGTTGCGCGCCGGAAAGGTCCCGACAGAGCTCTATCGAGCGGAGTTCGAGGGAGCGACGCCGCAGGTTCGCCTCCGCGACGGACGCGTCATCGTCCAGTACCGCGGGCTGCCGTTCGACTGGCGCAAGCGCCAGGCGACCCTCGGGCTCAATACGACGATCCCGTGGACGATCGAGCTCGTCGGTGGCATCCAGCGGGTTGAAGCGGACCTGCGCGAGATCCAGCTGGCGCGGTTCGAGCTGACGGGTGGCATCGAGACGATCCTGCTCAAGCTCGGGGAGCCTCGCGGCGAGACGCCGGTTCGGATCGTCGGGAGCGCGAGCACGATTCGCGTCGAGCGACCGTTGCTGGTGCCGGTTCGCCTGACGAATGTCGGCGGCTCGGCGCAGACCACGCTCGACGGCACGAGGCTCGGCGCACAGAGAGGCAGGACGACGGTCGAGTCGCCGGGTTGGGGCCGGGCAACGGACCGTTACGACGTGGAGATCATCGGCGGTGCGAGGACGATCGAGGTCGTCGGTCGAGGCTGAGCGACCCCACAGCAGTCCCGCTTGTTACGGCTGGCGTACCAAGGGACCGGTGGGGTGACCTGTGGATGACCGACGGAGTCCCTCGTTGGCCGTGCGTTATGGGTGGCGTAACAACCGGCGGCCGAAGCACATCCGCTAGGGCCTCCGGCGCCGGTCGGTCGTCGCTTGGTACGGCGGGCGTAACAGGCGGGCGGCCGATAGCGCCGCTACGCCCCCGGCGCGGCCCGGTCGAGATGGGCGAAGAACTCGGCGCGGGTCCGGTCGCGGGATCGGAAGAGGCCCAGGACCGACGAGGTCGTCATGATCGTGCCCGGCTTCCGGACTCCGCGCATCACCGCGCAGAGGTGCGTCGCCTCCATGACGACACCGACGCCCTGCGGTTCGAGGCGCGTCTGGAGGAAGTCGGCGATCTGCTGAGTCAGTCGTTCCTGGATCTGGAGCCGCCTGGCGTACATCTCGACGACTCGCGGGATCTTCGACAGGCCCATCACCCGGCCGCGCGGGATGTAGGCGACCGCGGCCGTACCGAAGAACGGCAGCAGGTGATGCTCGCAGAGCGAGTAGAACGGGATGTCCTTGACGACGACCATCTCGCTGTAACCGACCTCGAAGATCGCGCTGTTGATCAGGCGGTCGGGGTCGACGTGGTAGCCGGCCGTGAGCTCCGTGTACATCCGGTGGACGCGTTCGGGCGTTCCGAGGAGGCCCTCGCGATCCGGATCGTCACCGATTTCGAGGAGGATCTCGCGGACCGCCGACTCGACCTTGCCGCTGCCCGCACCGCCATCGCGCGAGACTTCGCCGGCGATGTCGTCGGCCGCGAGGACCGTCTCACCGATCTCGTTCTCGATTTCGTCGACGAGGCGGCGGACGTTGGCGGGCAAATCAGTCGGGCTGGGCACGTCGTTCACGATCTCCGCTACGGGTCGCGATGGTACGCCGGTTTCGCGTCAGCGCCCTTCTGCCCCGCGGAGCCACGCAACCGCGTTGTCACCGAGCGCGGGCCGGTAGTAGCCGCCCTCCTGGAGGATGACGAGCCGCCGGCCCGTCGCTGCGACCCGCCGGCCGACCTCGTGATACACCGGCGTCGTGAGCGCGAAGTCGCCGATCGGGTCGCGGCCATACGTGTCGAAGCCGAGGGAGACCACGATGATCGAGCCAGGCCGGTCCACGATCGCCTCGAGCGCGCGGTCGACGGCGGCGAGGTAGCCCTCATCCGAAAGCGCCACGGGCTGCGGCAGGTTGAGCGTCTCGCCGGCACCATCGCCTTCGCCTCGCTCGTTCGCGTAGCCGAGGAAGAACGGATACTGCCGGGCCGGATCGGCGTGGATCGAGGCGTAGAAGACGTCGCCCCGGCGCCAGAAGATCTGCTGGGTGCCGTTTCCGTGGTGGTAGTCGACGTCGAGGATCGCGACACGCTCGCCGGTCGCTCGGGCGATCGCCTCCGCCGCGATTGCCGCGTTGTTGAAGAAGCAGTACCCACCCGCCATCGATCGCGCGGCGTGATGGCCCGGTGGACGGCACAGGCCGTAGGCCGCGCGCTCCCCGCCGAGGACCAGGTCGGCCGTCGTCAGGGCGACGTCGACCGCGGCACGCGCTGCGCCGTATGTGCCCTCGACGAGTGGGTTCGCCGTGTCCAGACCCCACCAGCCGACCCGGCCGCCGACGGCCTGGGGCTCGGGCTGGCCGGCGACGAACTCGGGGCTCATGCCCTCGAACATTCGGAACGTCGGGTAGGTGTCGGCGACGAGGTAGCGCAGGTCGAGCCGCTCACGCTCGACCGCCGACCAGGCGTCCTCGACAAAGCGGACGAGTCCCGGATCGTGAACGGCAGTGATCGGCGACTCGCCGTGCTCGGTCGGCTCGGCGAACGTGAATCCACCGTCATCCACGAGGCTTCTGCGGATGATCTCGGCTCGCTCCGCGACCTCATTCGCGGGAATCTGTCGACCGAAGACCGTTTCGGTCGTGATGTCGTGGCCGAGATGCGCGGGTGAATAGACGACCTGCAAGTGATTTCCTCCTCAGCCCGAAGCCTAGCGTGATGCCGCGTCGAGAATCGCGGCCGTCACGTGGTCGGGGCGATAGCGCATCAGGTTGTGCCCGACGGCGGGGAGGAATGTCAGGTCCATCGGCGGCAGGCCGGGATCGGGTGGCGGCGATGTCGCCGCGAGAGCCACGATCGGCGCTCGCACCGCGGCGAGAACGACAGCGGGCCGATACTCGAACATCGCCTCGACGCAGGCGGCGAGGGCGTGCGGCCGCGTCGCCGGCACGAGTCGCCCGGCGGGCGTCTCGACCACCGTTGCTCGGGCCGCGGCCTCCTGGTCGGCGTCCCATGTCATCGGGTCGAAGCCGGCCCGCTCCGCGAGAAACGCCGACATCGATCGGAGGACCTCCGGCGGCTCGTCGAGGCCGCGCAGGAATTCGTCGGGCTCCATGCCGGACGAGGTCGCGATGTCCTCCCAACCGCCGTCGACGAGGACGAGCCGCGCACATCGCTCGCCGAGCGCGGCCGCGGCCCACGCGGCGACGATCCCCCCGAACCCGTGACCCGCGAGCACGACCCCGTCCGCGCCGAGCGCCCCGGAGCCATCCGCAACCGCGATCACGTCGGAGGCGAGGAGCTGAGGTTCGTAGTGCCCCGTGGGCGCGTCCGAGAGGCCGTGCCCGCGCAGGTCCATCGCCACAACCCGCCGCTCAACCGCGAGACGCCGGGCGACTGGGGACCAGGACGACGCCGTGTTGGACAGGCCGTGGACGAGGACGATCCCGGGCCGTCCGTCCCCTCCCCAATCGAGAAAGTGGAGCCGATCCCCGGTGTCGGACGCGACGACGAAGCCCGCCGGCTCGATCGAGGGATCCACGACGCTAGGATAGGCGCCGATGCCGAAGCGCCGCCGCGGACCACGTCCTCGCTCGAGGCCGCGCCCTCATGTCGGGTTCGATCGACTCGTCGAGCGGGCGCTCGCCGGCATTCCATCTCCCTTCCGCGAATGCCTGAGCGAGGTGGCGATCGTCATCGACGACGAGCCGACGCGTGACCAGCTGGCCGAGAACGACCTCGATCCGGACGACACCCTCTACGGGTTGTACGAGGGCGTGCCGAGGACCGAGTACGGCGCCGATTGGCTCGTTGCCCCGAACCGGATCACGCTCTTCCGGCTGCCGCTCGAGGAGGACTTCCCCGACCCCGACGACCTCGCCGACGAGGTCCGCATCACGGTCATCCACGAGCTGGCCCATCACCTAGGCATCGACGACGACCGACTGGGCGAGCTGGGGGTCGACTAGGCGGGGCCGAGACCGAGAGCAGGCGACGTCCGCGTGCCTACGCCAACGTCAGCACCCCGGCGAGGCCAGCCAGGGCGCCGATCACGATCGCGATTGCCATCGGAATGCTGATCCAGCGGACGGGCAACAGCGCGCCCTCGACCCGGCGCGATCGGTCGAGGCCGGCGCCGTAGCCGGTCATCCCGACGAACGCGACCACCTGTGGCGCGTCCCGTAACGCCGTCAGCGTGAACGTGAGCGAACCGATCGCGAGCACACCTGTCAGGACGACGAGCGAAAGCGCGATCGTTCCAGTGGTTGAGTCGAACCCCAGGTGCAACGCCCCGCCGAACCGCGTCAGGATGTCAACGCCGGCCCCGCTCGCGAAGAGCTGGATGTACGCCACGACGGCCCCCACCGACGACACCGCGATCGCCAACCGCCAGCGCGCCCGGGCCAACCTGGTCGACCTTTTGACGGCCTCGCCCGCCCCGACGTCGCCAAGCACGATCCCGGTCACGATGTAGGCGAACGGAGCCGCCAGCAACGCGCCGATAGCCGTGGCGATGACCGTCGTTGCCTCCGATGTCTGGCCGAACGTCGACGACAAGACAAGGCTGACGACGACGTTGGGCAGGATGAGCAGGAAGCCGACGAGGATCGACGCGCCGATGACGCGCCAGAACACCTGGCGGGATCGGTGGAGGGCCTCGCGCAGGGTCATCGGCCGGCCGAGCGCGCGACCACCGAGGATCGCGGCCGCGATGATCTGGCTTTCGATGCTGACGACGAAGAAGCCGATGAACGCAACGAACCCGCTGACCAGCAGGTAGGTCGCGACGCTGCCATCGACCGGAACCAAGTCGGGCTGGATGCCGAGCATGGCATCCTCGAGCCAGCCGAAGCCGCCCTGGGCGGCGCCGAACGCGAGGATGATGATCACGAACGGGCCCACGAGCGCCAGCGTCAACAGCCCGATATAGACCGACGCCCCGCGAAGCTGGCGATTCGCCGCCAGGCTGAGGTCCAGGCCGCCGCCAAGCGTTGCCCAGGCGCCGGGCATCGGAGCGGGTTGCGGCGGAATCTCCTGTTCAAGCTCAGGCGATTCGGGCTCCGCCGACGCGGGCTCCGGCGGCGCGGGCTCCGGCGGCGCTACCGGGGGCTCCGACGGGTCCCCTTCCAGCGATGAGGCCTCGTCCTCGCTCATGCGCCTCCCGGGATCCCGGCCGACGAAGCATTCGGGAATGGTGCGGCCGCCGCAATCAGCTCGCCGAGTCGAGACACCTCGACGCTTCCGCCGGACCCGATCACGCAGACCCGATCACCGTCGCGCAACGGGACGCGGCCAAACAGGACCGCGGCCAGCGCCGCTGCCCCGGCGGGTTCAAGCACCTGCTTCATCCGCTCCGCAGCGAATCGCAGGCCGGCCAGAATCGTCGAGTCGTCGAGCAGGACGATCCCGTCCAGGTAGCGCCGGCACATCGCCAACGTCCACACGCCAGCAAACGGAGCCCCCAGACCGTCCGCCACAGTCTTCGGCTGGATCCGGACGACCTCACCTGCCGCCATCGCGAGCTGAACCGCGTTCGATTCCTCCGGCTCGACCCCGAAGACCCGGATCTCCGGCCGGGATTCCTTCAGCGCCGCCGCCACACCGGAGACCAACCCGCCGCCCCCGACACCGACAACGACGACATCGACATCGGGCAGGTCCTCGAGGATCTCCAACCCGACCGAGCCGTGCCCCGCGATTACCTCGGGATCGTCGAACGGGTGGGCGAACGTCAGGCCGCGTTCGTCCCGGATGCGTTCCATCTCGGCGAACGTTTCGCCTGCGTGGGCGCCGTGGAGGATGACCTCGGCACCGTAACCGCGACTCGCCTCGACCTTGGAACGGACCGCTTTTTCCGGCATGACGACCGTGACGGCGACGCCGGCCGACCGACCGGCCCAGGCGTACGCCTGCCCGGCGTTGCCGGCGGAGAACGAGATGACACCGGCGTGCCGCTCGGCGTCGGTCAGTGTCAGGATCCTGTTCGTCAGGCCGCGTGGCTTGAACGAGCCGGTGACCTGGAGGTGTTCGGCCTTGAGGTAGAGCCGGGCGTCCGCGAGAGCAGGGCCGCCAGCATCACGAACAAACCTCGCAGCAGTTGACGAACTGAGAATGGGCGTTCGATGCACACGGTCCCCGATCCGGGCACGCGCAGCGACGATCTCGGCCAGGCCGACGGTTCGCTCGGTCGTTTCCATCGACGGAGTATTGCAGGCCGCCGGGCGATCGCCGCGACCCAGGAGTCAGCGGATCAGCGGTACTCCGCGACAATTGCCCAGATGTCCCCGGACCCGAGGTCCGTCACGTAGATCGTGCCGTCCGGGCCCTCTCCGAACGAGCTGATGGAAAGGTTCGTGTCGGCCATGAGGACCGGCGACTGCGACGCCGGCCCGTGGGCCCGGAGCGCCCAGATGCGCCCCGAGCAGAAGTCGCCGAAGAGATAGCCGCCGACGAGCCCGCGGTAGGCGAGCCCGCGATAGACGTAGCCGCCGGTCACGGAGCAACCCGAGCTGTGGCTGTAGACCGCCATCGGTGGCGTCTTGCCGGAGGTGCTGCAACCGCTCGAGGGGTTGAAGCAGGCGTTGCCCTCGAGGACTCGCCACCCGTAGTTGAGCCGCCACCCCGCGTCAACGCCGTTCACGGCAGGCGAGCGGTCGATCTCCTCGTACCGGTCCTGCCCCACGTCGCCGATCCACAGGTCGCCCGTTCGGTCATCGAACGAGAAGCGCCACGGATTGCGAAGACCGAACGACCAGATCTCGTCGAGCCCGGTCTTGCCGACATATGGATTGCCCGCGGGGATGGCGTACTGCTTGCCGCCCGCCTGGGTGTCAACGTCGATTCGGAGGATCTTGCCGAGCAACGTGTTGATGCTCTGGGCGCGATTACCCGGATCGCCGGAACTACCCCCGTCCCCCATCCCGATGTACAGGTAGCCGTCGGGCCCAAAGGCGAGCATGCCGCCGTTGTGGTTCGAATATGGCTGACCGATCTTCAGGAGGACCCGCCCGGTTGGATCGGCGATGCTGGCGTTGCCGACCGAGCGGTGGTACTCGGCGATGACTGTGTCGCCGTTGACGTCCGTGTAGTTGACGTAGAACCTGCCGTTGATGCCGTAGTCAGGGTGGAATGCCAGTCCCAGGAGGCCCTGCTCGGACCCTGTCGACACCTTCCCGGACAGGTTCAGGAACGGCGTGCTCAGTACCGCGCCCTGCCGGAGGACCCTAATTCGCCCACCCTTCTCGACGATGAAGAGGCGCCCGTTGTTGTCGCCCGAATGGGTGATGAAGACCGGGTTGGAGAGATTGCGCGCGACCCGCGAGAACCAGATCCGGATCTTCGTCGCGTCGAATTCCTCGCCGGACGGCGGTCGCCCGCTGACGATCACCTCCCGTGGCGTGCTTCCGGCGAGTGTCAGCTGGGTCCCGATCACGGGCACGAGGACCAGGGCGAGGAGGGCGGCACGGGCGGCGATCGACATCCGAACTGGCAGCAGGGTGATCTCCTTTTGCGCCCCAGACTACGCTACAGCCGACGCTCCACGTCACCGAGGTCGAGATGACCAGCCACCGGAACTCGACGCGCCGGGCCGCCAGGATCGGTCTCACCGCCGCCCTGCTCGCGATCATGCCGCTCGTCGGCTCGCTGCGAGCGGCCGAACCCGTTGACGCCGCCGCATCACCCGATCGCCTGCCGGACCTTTCGATGAGCATGCCGACCGACATCCTCATCCAGACGACCTCCGCCGGGGCCCGCCGCCTCCGATTCACGACGACGATCGTCAACCTCGGGGCAGGTCCGTTCGAGACGCGCGCGTCGCGGCGATCGACATCGACTCCGACGATGCTCGTCAGCCAGCGCATCTACAACGCCGCCGGCGGCACGCGGGTGCACGACACGTCGGCGGTCGCCCGATACGCGGGGGACGGCCACGACCACTGGCACGTCCAGGGCGTCGCCGGCTACGCATTGTTCGCGCCCACCGGACAGGGACCGTCCCTTCGACGCGACGCCAAGGTCGGGTTCTGCTTCTTCGACACGAATCCGTATCGGCTTTCGCTGCCTGGCGCACCGCCCAGCCGGCAATACCTGCAAAGCGGCTGCGGGCAGCGCTCGTCCCGGTTCGTCAAGAACGGGATCAGCGTCGGTTGGTCCGACCGCTACCCGTGGGACTTCGCCTGGCAGTGGATCGACATCACGAACCTGCCCGCCGGCGAGTACTTCCTGAAGGTGACCGCCGATCCGAACGGCAACTTCGAGGAGGAGCGGGAGAAGAACAACTGCAACTGGACGCGCATCCGGTTCTCCGGGAGCGGGTCGAGCCTCGCGATCCTGGATTCCGGCTGGGGCTGCGCACTTCCGGGGAGCGACGGCCCGCCGCCGGTGGGCCGGGTGGTGATCCCGCCGCGCGACGGGAGCTGACAGCGACGGTTCGGATGACCGGCCCCTCCCTCCGGGATTGGGATTTCTCTACTTGCGTGTTTGCGCAAATAGTGACATCATCGACCCCGTGTTGGAAACCCCGATCCCGGCATCGAGTGAATTCGATCGGCAGCGGTACGCCGCGGTCGGTCGCGCGTTGGCCGATCCGAAGCGCCTCTGCGTCCTCGAGACCCTCGCCGGGGGCGAGCTATCGGTGAGCGATTTATCGACAACGGTCGGCTGCCAGGTTCCCAACATGAGTCAACACCTCGCAGTCCTGCGCAGCGCAGGACTGGTCCAGAGCCGGCGCGAGGGCAGCACCATCTATTACCGCCTCGCGGACGTTCGCGTCCTCGAGGCCTATCGGCTGATCCAGAGCCTCGCCCGACAGGGCTGAGCAATCCGCGACACAGAAGCGGGAGAAAGGGACACGTTCCTATGGTGGAGATCAAGCACGCAACCGATGCGACGTTCGAAGAGCTCGTACTCAAGAGTGAGCGGCCGGTGGTCGTCGACTTCTGGGCGGCGTGGTGCGGCCCGTGCCGCATGGTTGCCCCAGAGCTGGAGAAGCTCGCTGAGAAGTACGACGGTGCGGTTGATGTCGTGAAGGTCGACGTCGACGCCAACCCGGCGCTTTCGCAGGCCTTCAACATCCTGAGCATCCCGACGATTGCGTTCTTCCAGCCCGGAAAGCAGCCGATGGGCGTCCAGGGCTTCAAGCCTCTCGAGCAGCTCGAGGTCCAGTTCGGCCTTGCCGAATACGCGATCGACCTGCCCGAGCCCGCCGTTTCGACGGAATCGGTCGCCTCGCCCGAGAACTAGGCCGACACGTCATCGCGGCGAAGGCCGAATCCACGACGCCGCCGAGACGGTGTCGTGATCAACTTGCAGGAAGCGCGACGATGGTGAGCATCGGCGCGCGTGGCGGCGATCGAGGGTCGCCTGGGGGCTATCAACACGACCGCCGCCCTCTCTCCTCTCGGCGGCGGGGAACGCCACCTCCCGCGGCGTCCCCGCCGCTGTTCCGTGTCCGGAGTGTCAGGTCTCGCCGTCGGCTCGTCGCCAGGCGCTCATGAGCCATGCCACGGCGCGGTCGATCGCGTGACCATCGAGCTCGTGGGGCGCGAACGCGACCCAGTCCGACCCTCGACCTGACGGGGCGGTATCGGGCGTCCTGAGCGCCGCGGCGACCACCGGCCGCGCGAGCCGGAACTCCGCGCGATCGCCACTCGCGGCCGCGAAGATGATCCCGCCGGTTGACCACTCGGGCCCTTTGCTGCCCTCGCGACGATCCACCGCTTCGAGGTCCGTGGCAGTCGCTTCGATCAGCGCCCCGATTCCCCCGGACGGTGGTTCGGTCATGACCCTGCCGCCGCCAGGATCGCGTCGAGGTCCGCGCGGTGCTCCTCGTAGTGATCAAGCGTTTCCTCGGTGAAGGTCCGCTGGAACTCGGCGTTCTTGATCCAGCGCGACTCCGGGACGACCGTCAGGAACCCCCGCAGTTCCCCGCCAACCTGCCGGAACGCGTCGCGGATGTCGGCCAGCGGCCTTCCCGCCCACTCGGCCTGGATGCCGGCATTCACCGCTTCGTCCCCGCTGGCATCCCAGTCGGCGTCGATCCGGGCGGCCGTCGGTGAGCTTTCGCCCACCGCCAGCTCCTTGGCGATGTCGAGCGACACGAGCTGCCACGCGACGAGGTGGACCATGAGATCGCGGCCCGACCAGCCGTGGGCGGCGCTCACCGGCGCCTCGAGCTGCTCGTCCGTCAGCTCCAGGAGCGCCTCGAAGGGACGCCAGGCATCACGCTCGTCTTCGAGGAATGACAGTGCATCGAGGTACATGAGAGCATCGTAGCCCCGTGGCCGACGACCCGCGAAGCGAACGCCGATGGCCTGGATTCGCGACGTTCAGGCGTCGGGACCGTCGTATCCTGCTGCAATGGCGGTCACGAAGACCCAGGGCGCCTTCCCCGATGACGGTAGCGACGCCGAGCGACGACGCGGACCGAGCGCACACCAGCGGGCGCCGATCGACGACGCGGCGCCCATCGACGAGGCGGCGCCCATCGACGAGGCGGCGCCCGCCGAAGAG
The DNA here is from genome assembly GCA_031369845.1 of Chloroflexota bacterium. Taxonomy (GTDB): domain Bacteria; phylum Chloroflexota; class Limnocylindria; order Limnocylindrales; family CSP1-4; genus CF-46. Next base: position 102 of record JANMPL010000089.1, on the reverse strand, counting down.
CCGCTGCCAGCGCCTCCCCCGCCCGACCAAGCGGTCGGAGCGCCGAGCCAACGTCCTCCCGTGGTCGAAGCCGCTGCCGCGCCCGGCGTCGCCGCCGTGCCG
>JANMPL010000071.1:0-3278 GCA_031369845.1 Chloroflexota bacterium | reverse complement strand
GTCGATCTGGACCGGAAGGTCGCGGACGATCGTCGAGAGGTCCTTGCCGACGAACACCTGACCCTTGTACTCGGCGAGCTTGTCGCGCAACTTCTCGGGCTTGACCTCATCGAGGCGAGCGAACAGGGACTCGAGGGTTTCGAACTCGCGAATGAGCTTGGCGGCGGTCTTCTCCCCAACGCCCGGCACACCGGGGATGTTGTCCGTCGGATCGCCCTTGAGCGCCTTGTAGTCGATCATCTGGTCCGGTCGGAGGCCGTACCTCTCGTCGATCTTGGCCACGTCGTACATGACGGTGTTCTCGACCCCGGAGCGGGTCGTCATCACGCGTACCCGGGGCGTGACGAGCTGGAGCATGTCCAGGTCGACGGTCACGATCGTCGTCTCGAGGTCGTCGCGCGAATCGAGCTGCTGGGTGATCGTCCCGATGACGTCATCGGCCTCGTAGCCGGGCATCTCGTAGATCGGGATTCGGAGTGCCTTGACGACCTCGCGAACCTTCGGAAACTGGTCGCGAAGGTCGTCGGGCATCTTCGTCCGGGTCGCCTTGTAGTCCGCGTACTGCTCGTGGCGGAAGGTCAGGCCGGGCAGGTCGAACGAGACCGCCAAGTAGTCAGGCTGCAGGTCCTGCAGGCCGCGAAGGACGATGCTGGCGAAGCCGAAGACGCCGTTGACGAGGTCGCCCCGCGATGTCGTCAGCGGCGGAAGGGCGAAGTAGCCGCGATAGACGAGCCCGTAGCCGTCGAGCAGCATGAGGCGTTCGGTGGGCACGACCAAAGTGTAGCCGGGGACCGCCCCGAACCGGACCGCGACGGGCGGGTCAGGCGGTGGTGATCCTTCGGGCGATGCGTCGCGCCAGGAGAAGGGCGATACCGGCGGCGAGAAGGATCACCGATGCGATGACGACGAGCGGTAGGCCCGGCTCCTCAGCCGCGACCTCTGCAGGAAGGCCGGCGTCGACGTCCGGAGCGGACGTCGCGCCCGGGGTCGCCTGCGGCCGCTGCACGGTGACCGCGCCGCGGCCGCCGTCGCTCGCCGGCGCCCGAACCGTGTTGCTCGCGTCGGGGAAACCGGGAGTGTCGGCGCTCCCCGCCGGCTGGCTGGCGGCGTACGCCGGCGCGAGTTCCGACGGCGCCGCCGCCGCCGACGGTGCTGCCCCCTCGAGTCCGGTATCGGTGAATTCCTTCGTCGTCGACTCATTGGGCGGCGCCGCGGGCGCCATCGCCGCCCCAGCCATTCCGAAATTGAGTGACCCGAGGACGCTCAGCATCAAGCCTGCGATGCCAAGCGTCGTAAGCCCCACCCCGAGCTGCCGGGTCATCGCCAGGCGGGGCGACGCGAAGGCGGCCACGAAGCCGCGCCAGCCCGCCGGTCGGAGACGGTTGGCCTGCTCCAGACTCAATTGGAAGTCGCGCGGGCGAACGGCGGCCGGGAGAGCCGCCGTCGCTCGCGCGATCACGAGAAGGTCGTCGTTGAGGCGCGCGCATTCGGCGCAGTCGGCGATCTGGGAGGTGGCGCGGTCGCGGTCGGCGCCGATGAGGTCACCGGCGGCGAGCGAGACCAGGAGGAGCTGGTCGTGCTGAAAGTGCTGTTCTGAATCGTGGGGCATGTTCGTCAGACGAGCTCCCTGCGCACGAGGTTCCCTTCAACCACGGAAGAGGTCCATTCGGTCGACGAGGCGATCACGCAGCGCGAGGCGACCTCGGTGGATCCTTGACTTCACTGTGCCGAGCGAGACGCCGGTCATCTGGGCAATCTCCGCGTAGTCGTAGCCCTCGACGTCGAACAGCACGATCGCCGTGCGCTGGTCGCCGGTGATCGAGGCGAGGGCGACGTTCAGCGCGTGCGACCGTTCCATCTTCAGGGCGGTGTGCACCGGATCGGCGTCCGCGGGCGCCGGCGGCTGCCAGCTCTCGTCCTCGAACTCCGGATAGGGCTGCACCGGCCGGCGCTTCTTGGCACGCTGGGTGTCCATCGCGGCGTTGACGGCGATCCGGTTGAGCCACGACTTCACGCTTCCTCCGCGGAAGCTGCCGAGGTTGCGGTAGGCGGAGAAGAATGCCTCCTGGGTCACATCCGACGCCTGGTCGCGGTCGGGCACCATTCGCACGACGAGCGCGAACAGCTGATCCTGATAACACACGACGAGGTCGTTGAATGCGTCGAGATCGCCCGCACGGGCACGCTCGACGAGGATGAGGTCTCGGCGCTGGACGGGGTCGTCGGCGACCGTGGTCGAGCGAAGGTCCTCCACGTTCAGGGGGCCCCTCCGGACGGCGATTCTGAGGCTTGGCGAGTCTAGCATCGGTCCGCGCGGAGACGTCATCGTCTCTGAGGCGGTTCCGCACGCCGTGCTCCGTGGCAACGGCAACTTCGCCGGGTCCCCTGGCGTCCCGACCGCCCAACAGACACTATCCTCCGCCCAGCTTGGAGCATCCTCAATGCGCCGACGAACGACTCTCGCCCTTGTTCTCCTTCTCGCCGCCGGATGCGCCGGTGCGACAGCGCCCCCGTCGCCCTCTGCCCCGACAACGGGATTCGCCCTGAGGGCCTGGATCAGCCAGGCGCTCCCGCCCGTCGGCGCGTTCCGCACGGCCGGTCCGGACCTGGCGATCGACCAGGGAAGGCTGATCCTCCACGGGCCGGAGATGGCGATCTATCCCGGCCGGCTCCTGCCGAATCTGCAGCAGCGCCCCCTCAGCCAGGCGGGCATTGATGCGCTCGTCGCCGCTGCTCGTGCGGCTGGCCTCCTCGACGGGGCCACGGATCTGACGGGCGGACTCAAGCCGGGCGCCCAGACGGGCCACCTTCTCTTCGTCATCGATGGCGTCGAACGAGACGTCTTCGGCGACCCGACCCGCCAGATCGTCTGCGTGACAACGCCGTGCGATCCAGCTCCGGGCACGCCGGAGGCGTTCGGTCAGCTCTGGGCGAAGATCCACGACATCCAGAGCTGGCTTGGGTCCGAGCTGGGCCCCGAGGCGCCCTACATCGCCGACCGGTTCGCCGTTCTCCTGATCGAGCCGGTTATCGATGGGTCGCTTCCGCCATCGTCCGCTCTCTGGCCCCTCGACATTCCGATGTCGCAGTTCGGCGTCGCGTGGGCTGGTTCGCCGCCGGCACGCTGTGGCTTGATCGAGGGCGACGCACTCAAGGCTGCGCTTGCCGCATTCGGAGCCGCGAACGAGCTGACCCGCTGGACCGACGACACGGACGCCGTGTTCGGCGTCGTCGCCCGGCCGCTCTTCCCAGGTGAGCCGGATCCCTGCGGCTGAGCG
>JANMPL010000060.1:0-9164 GCA_031369845.1 Chloroflexota bacterium | reverse complement strand
GACGGGCGATCCCGCCTGAGACAGCGCCACCCTGATCACGGATCGGGCCTCTTCCGATGCCGTCGCCAGAGGGTGACGACTCGAGGAGGCTCGATCTGCGCACGGTCAGGTCGGTCCGTTTTCCGCCGGTCTGGCAGTCTTAGCAGCGATGACGACACAACGTCGGAGCAGCAACGTCTCGCGCCGCGTCCCGCTCTCCCATCGCCGGGCGCTCATCGCTCGCCACACCCGGCTTCAGCCGGTCGACGGCGTCGCCGGGGTTCGCCTTCACCTGGCCGACGACGCGGGGCCGGTCTGGCGCGCCACGGAAGCGGCTTTGGGCATCACCGTTGCACCCATTCCGTTCTGGGCGTTCGCGTGGGCCGGCGGGCTCGCAATCGCGCGCTTTCTCGAGGAGTACCCCGACGAAGTGAATGGCAAACGGGTGGTCGACTTCGCGACAGGATCCGGCCTGTGCGCGATCGTCGCGATGCGCCTGGGCGCCGCAAGCGCGACCGGCATCGACATCGACTCATTCGCGGAAGCAGCGGTGGCCCTCAACGCCCGGGCGAACCGCGTGCGAGTCGGGTTCATCGGTCGGGACCTGCTCGACGAGGACCCGCCCGAAGCTGACGTGCTGCTTGCTGGCGACACCTGGTACGAGGGTCCGCTGGCCGAGCGCGTCCTGCCCTGGCTCCGCCAGGCTGCCGCCAACGGCACGCGGGTCCTCGTCGGCGATCCGGGGCGGCGCTACCTGCCGGCGGACGACCTGATCCCGCTGGCAGCGTACGACGTCACCACGACCACGCAGCTTGAAGATCGGGACGTGCTTCGGGCGCGGGTGTTCACGGTGCTCGGCTTGGCATAGCCCGCCGGTCGCCTCGACCCAACCGTCAGTTCAGCAGTCGGTCCCATCCAACGGGCACCCGGCCGGCCGGTCCAGGTACGGGCTGGTCGAGCGGGTGATGGTGGGGCGGCGCAAGAGCCGGACCCTCGAGGAAGTCCTGCGTCGCGTAGTCCCAGAACCAGTCCTCCCCGGGCTCGTAGGTCTGCACGACCGGATGTTGCGTATCGGCGGCATGGTGGCTCGCGTGCTGGGATGGCGACGAGTCGCAACAACCGACATGGCCGCACCGGGCGCATCGGCGCAGGTGGAACCACCAGCCGCCGGTGGCGAGGCATTCGACGCAGCCGAGGCCGCTCGGCGGGACTTGAGGATCGATGTCGTTCACGTCCGCCATTGGTCGCCTCTCGAGTGATCGGGTTCCGGGTCCATGAGCAAAGCATCGCGGACTTGGCCGAAAGCCGCTTGCCGTTCAGCCGCCCGGGCCGACCGTTTCGTAGCGAAGGTAGACAACACCGGACCCGAACGTCCGCGTCTCAACCAGCTTCAGGCCGATGCGATTGTCCAGCGGCGGGAAGAACGGCGTCCCGCCCCGAGGATCACGGGCTGCACGAACAGACGTTCGGCGCGACCTTGGTGTGCATGTCATCGATGAGCTCGGCGAGCATGCCCCCAGGGCGGGGCGGCGGCGGAAGTTTCCGCAGGACGGCCCGAACTGTCGACGAGGCGTGGTCGAGTTGCAACATGGCCTCGTCGGCGACGGCGGCCGGATCGTCGGGCGCGGCCAGCCCTGCGGCGATCGCGGCGTAGGCGACACCCCGCGCGTGGGCCGCCATGTGGGCCGTCGCGGCGGCGTGGCCGGCGGCCCGGGCCGTGGCAACAGCAGCCCGGTCACTGACCTCCCGAGCGGCCGCGTGCGCCCCAGCGGCCAGGGCGCGAATCGGTCCGATCCGCATCTCACCTCGGGCGAAGGCTCGGACGCCGTCGAGGGCCTCGCGAGGCCGTGTGTCGGTAGGGGACTGCGCCTCGAACAGCGAAAGGGTTCGCGCGGCACAATCGGCGGCCCACACTGCGAGCACTCGCCGGTCGTCGTCGCTCAGGGTCAGCGCGCCCGGCTGGCGTTCGATATCCGAGGATTCAGGCATCGGCTCCTGTTGCACTGAAAGACGACGGATAGTGACACCGTTGTCAAGACAGTTTACCGTTTACCATCGGACGAGTCCGGGAGATCGCGAGGGAGGGATCGGCGGCGACGATGGTTCAGACGGATCCGAAGGCCGAGCCGGCAGTCGGCCGACAGGGGAGCGGGCCGGTCAGCCAGACCCGTCCAGGACGGCCGACGCTGCGCGACGTGGCCCTCGTCGCGAACGTGAGTTTCAAGACGGTGTCACGGGTCGTGAACAACGAGCCTCGTGTCGCCGCCGAGACCGCTGAGCGCGTTCAACAGGCGATTCGTGAGCTCGGCTTCACCCGCAACTTCAACGCCAGCAGCCTGAAGCACAGCCTTAGCTCGGCCACGATCGGCCTCGTGATCGCCGATGTCGCGAACCCGTTTTTCGCGGTGATCGCCAGGGCGGTCGAAGAGGTCGCCCGGGAGAGCGACCACCTCCTGGTCACGGTCAGCACGGCCGAGGACGCCGAGCGCGAGCGCGACGTCATCGAAGCATTGGTCGAGCGCCGGGTTCGCGGAATCATCGTCGTCCCGGTCAGCCACGATCATCGCTTCCTGCGTCAGGAGCTCGAGCACGGGACGGCGATCGTGTTCCTGGATCGACCGCCCGCGCGGCTCCAAGCGGACGCGGTCCTTCTCGACAACGTGGGCGGCGCCCGCCAAGCGGTCGACCATCTTCTGGCCCAGGGCCACCGCCGCATCGCGATCATCGGCGATCGACTCGATGTCTACACCATGGCGGAGCGCTATCGCGGCTACCATGCGTCGCTCGATGCGGCCGGCGTCGAGGTCGACGAGAACCTTGTCCGCTTCGGCTGCCATGACACGCACGATGCGGTCGCGGCGGTCCGCGAGCTGCTGCTCCTGCCAGAACCTCCCACAGCGATCTTCGCGATGAACAACCGCATGAGCGTCGGATGCGTTGAGGTGCTCGCCGGGTTGGATCGTCCCCTGGCTCTGGTGGGCTTCGACGACTTCGAGCTGGCGGACGCGCTTCGCCTGCCGGTCACGGTCGTCAGCTATGACGTCGAGGACGTCGGCCGTCGCGCCGCGCGACTCCTGTTCGATCGGCTGGCCGGCAACCGCGATGCGCCCAAGTCGCTCACGGTGCCGACGCACATCATCGAACGCGGCTCCGGCGAGGTACGGCCCTCGAGCACCACGGTACAGTTGGACCCGACATGACAGGTCCGGTCGAGCAGTCAGCACTGCCATCGAGCGAACGCCCGCCGTTCGTTGCGTTGGCTACTCGCTACGACTCGATGCCATATCGGCGCGTTGGGCGGAGTGGCCTCGATCTGCCCGCGATCTCGCTGGGCCTCTGGCAGAACTTCGGCGAGGACCGCCCGCTTGCCTCACAGCGCACGACGATCCGGCGGGCATTCGACCTCGGCATCACCCACTTCGACCTCGCGAACAACTACGGCCCGCCGTACGGCGCCGCCGAGGAGGGGTTCGGGCGCATCTTCTCCTCGGATCTGCGGCCCTACCGCGACGAGCTCGTGATCTCGACCAAGGCGGGTTACGACATGTGGTCGGGCCCGTACGGGATCTGGGGGTCGCGCAAGTACCTGCTCGCGAGCCTCGATCAGAGCCTTGGCCGCCTCGGCCTCGACTACGTCGACATCTTCTACTCGCACCGGTTCGACCCGAACACCCCGCTCGAAGAGACGATGGGGGCGCTCGATACGGCAGTCCGCCAGGGCAAGGCGCTCTACGCAGGTGTCTCGTCATACTCGGCTGAGCGAACGCGCAAAGCGATCGAGATCCTGCGCGGGCTGGGTACGCCGCTCCTCATCCACCAACCGTCGTACTCGATGCTCAACCGGTGGATCGAGGGCGGGTTGCTCGACGTGCTCGGAAAGGAGGGCGTCGGCTGCATCGCGTTCTCGCCGCTCGCCCAGGGCCTCCTGACCGACAAGTACCTCGCCGGCGTACCTGACGGCTCGCGCGCGACGCGCGAGGGCTCGTTCAGGTCCGACATGCTGAACGATGCGAACCTGGCGAAGGTGCGGGCGCTGAATGAGATCGCGGGGCGCCGCGGCCAGTCGCTGGCTCAGCTGGCGATTGCCTGGGCGCTGCGCGACCCGCGGGTCACGTCGACGGTCGTCGGAGCCAGCTCCGTGGCACAGCTGGAGGACACGCTCCAGGCGCTGTCAAACCTCCAGTTCAGCGCCGACGAGCTCGTCGAGATCGACCGTCATGCCGCCGATGGCGGGGTCAACCTGTGGGCCGCTTCGAGCAACGCCTGACGGCTAGTAGCCGCGCCATGGTGCACGCGAAACGGCGAGGGCTCTGAGGGCCCTCGCCGTTCGTGGTAGGTCTTCCGGGTGTCGGCCCGGGTCATGTGTTCTCTAGGCGATAGAGGTGGCCGGCCGCAGAGCCGGAACCTTGACCTTCTCGGTCTGGCCGCGCGTCGCCCACACCAGGCCGAGGCCGGTGAGGAGGAACGTGAAGCCGAAGCCGGCAAGAAGAGCGGCCACGCCAATCCCGATCTGGAGAGCCGAGGCGGTCACGCTGCCGACACCGAGCTGGCCGATCAGGGCAAGCGCCGTGCCTGTCCAGATCTTCTCGCGAGCTGCGCCCTCGATCGGGTTCGTCCGGTCGAAGCCGGTCCAGTACTTGCCGGTGTTGACGAAGTCGTACGTCCCGGCCTTGGTGACGACCGCGCCGTCAACTACGACGTCCTCGGGGAACGTGACGGTCGTCGTCGCGTTGAGGGTGTGGTAGGAGATCGTGGCCATCTGGTACATGTACTCGCTGGAAGTGTTGACCAGCGGGTCATTCGGGTTGAGTTCGGCTGCATCGACCGAGAAGCCCCAATCGTTCGTCAGGAGCGACATGATCTTCGCGGAGCCTTCGGTTGTGCCGCGGTCAACCAGCTGTCCCTGATCGTTGTAGGAGAGGGTGACATTCTGCGCGGCGCTGAATGCCTGCAGCGCCTGCGACCCCTGGTTCGTCTTGTAGAGGGCATAGCCTCCGCCCGCGATGAACACGAGCCCGATGACCGCCATCATGGCGCCCAGGATCTTCAATCGACCGTTCATGATTCCATCCTCACTGTCTACCTTCTGAGCATTCGCTCTGTCTGGGTCAGCGTCGGGGATCAGGAACGTCGGGACTAGGGGCCATCTCTGCCGATCTGATCGCCATTAGGCCCGCCGAAAGGGGGCCCTATGGCACGGATCGTCGATCAGCCAGTGGCGGCTCCCTCGCGCTTGAGCTTGCGCCAGCCGCCAGCCCGATTGTTGGCGATGATCTGTCTGAACATCGCCGTGAGGGCACGCGCGTTGATTTTCTCGCCATTGCGGAAAGCGACTGTCCGGGCAGTCGTGTTGTCGTGGCCGGCCGTGATGATGCCCTCGGGATCCGGCACGATCGCACCGTCGTAGAGGAAGACGTTGACATGGTCCTTGGCCGCAAGGAACGCGCAGATGTTGCCGTCGAGGACGAAGTAGGGCTGGACGCTTCGCTTGATCGTTTCCTGCACACCGGGGTCGGCCGCGTGGACGAGATCCCGGACCTTGCTGCAGATCTCTTGCTGCCAGGCTGGAAGGCCGTCGAGGTAGGCGTCGACGCGGGCATCCTTGACGTACGACATCGGGAATTACCTCATGTACGTAATGCCCATCATCATCCGTCGCGAGCCGAAGTCCTACGCGATATGAAAGCATTGACCCGACGTGGCCTTACCTGTCGGCCGTGTCGGAACTTCGCAGGCCGCTCATTACGATAAAAGAAGACGGCGAGCAGATCATCAAGACCGCCCCCGACCAGATCGCGGTGATCGGCACTCTCACGTCCGGCGCGGTCGCAAGCGTCCACGTCCGTGAGGCAGTGGCCGGCGGTGTCGGATTCCTCTGGGAAATCAACGGAACCGACGGGACGCTTCGGATTACCGCTGATGCCGCGTACCCCAAGATCTTTCCCTTGACCCTCGCGGGAGCCCACGGGCGGAGCGAGCCCGCCGAACGTGCAATCCCAGCGGCGCTGATCGAGTCGAGTCTTCGGCGGCCGCCTCGACCGTTCGCACCTCGGGCTGGCCGAGCGGGCCATCGTCGGGTTGGTCCGAGCGCCCGACGGCGACTACCGCCCCTGGGACGAGATCCGCTCCTGGAGCGCCGGGATCGCGAGTGTCCTCGTCGCGGGTGAAGGATGACATCTGTGGTAACCGAGGTCCGGCATCCCGCGGCGGTCGCCGCGCTGAAGACGATCCACACGGTCATTTTCGCGGGCGAACTGTCCGCGATCCTCTGGCTCGTCGTGTCCGGCTTCGTCGGCCGACGGGACCGGACCGTGGCGATCGCCGCCGCCGCCGTCGCGGCCGAGGCGGCGGTATTTCTTGCTAACGACGGTGTCTGCCCGATCACGCCGCTGACCGAGCGGCTAGGTGCGGTTCACGGCTCGGTGTCCGACATCTTCTTGCCGGATGTCCTCGCGCGGACCATCCCGATCTGGTCGACCGCACTCCTGGTGATCGCTGGACTCTTGCACGTGCGCGCACTCGCAATGAGCGCGGCCGGGAGGTAGATCCCGGCCGCGCCCCGCAGGTCATCGATCGAAATGCATCGAGCCGACGTAGACGTCGAGGATCGAGTCGCCGCATGTGCTATCGCCGGTCAGTGAGCCTGCGCCGCGCAGCGTCGCGTAGGCGCCGGAGCCGTACAGGACCGACCACGTCCCGACCGTGTCACACGTCTCGAAGTCGAGCGACACGCGAAGCAGGACATCGAAGGTGCCATCGGGGCATTCGAAGCGCTTGTCGATGAGGATCTGGGCATGGCTGCCGTTCTGCCAGCCGGTCAACCGGCTGGCGACGTTCGACACCTGGCCGGTCGCACAGATCAGCCCGCCGGTCGAGACGAACGGATCCTGGCCGCCGAAATGCGTTTCGACGGTGATCGTCACGGGCTGGGGTGACGTCGCGTAGACGTTGGTCACGATCGCCAGCGTCGCCACCAGGCCAACGAGCAGTCCACCGATCCGCCGTCGCTTCATTAGTTCCTCTTTCCTTTTCCTGCATCGCGGCCGGCGCAGGGCCGGCCGCGTCACGGATGTTCTAGGGGGTGAAGTCCACGGTCACCGAAATGGTGTCCGTGCCCGCAGGGGTGATCCAGTGCCCGGCGAACGTGTGGATACCGGTCAGCCCATTCGGGAAGTTGAAGACCCAGACCTTGCTGATCAAGCGTCGGTCCAACAGAGTGACGTCGAAGAAGTCCGCGGCACGCTCGACCCCATCAACGTCAAGCACGAACGCGTACCTGCCGAGCGCCTTGTCCCCCTCTTCGAACACGAATCCATGCCAGATGTGGAAGGCGGTCGCCGCCGGATACGTCGGGGGCGGTGCCAAGAGACTGATCCTGTCACCGACCCGCTCTTTGCTCGCGGCGAAGGCGCCGCCAGCGCTCGTGAGGAGCACCACGACGGTGAGAGCTGCGAAGATCAGTCGCGCCCAACGGGGCAGCCGTGCCTGACTGGTCCCTTGTCGCTTCATTTGGGTCACTTTCCCTTCCTGTCGTGTGGCCGGCACCTCGTGGCGCCGACTCGGACCGGGATCGTCGACGGGTCCGCTCGAAACCCGCCCCAAGGTGGCTCTACGGCTGCTCTACTTCACGACGACCTGTCCCTGGGGTGTGTCGAGCAGGTCGTATGGGGCCATGTCTGTGCAGGGGGTCGGGTCACCGGTATGCGACGAACTGATCTGGTCGGGCGGCTCCTGGGCCGACTTGCCGTTGTCCCGGATCCGCGTCACGAAGGGAAGGCCAGTGAAGTCGTTGTCGCCGAGTCGACCGGATGTGATCCAGCCGCTGATCCAGGCCTGGTTGCCGACGACTCGGACGCAGTCGATGACGGCCTTGATGCCATTGCCATTCGCGAAACGATCGATGTATTCGCCCGTCGCGGTTCCGTCGGCGTACTGACTCGCCACCAGCGAATAGTTGCCGTCGCAGCCGGGCATGGCGTCCAACGATATGCAGGCATCCGGGCCACCTGCGGTGACGTGATGGACGATGGCCGGACTCCTGGCCACGACCGTCGTCGCGACCATCAGCGACAACAGGGCCGTGATGGCGAGGGCCGACGCGATGGCGGGCAAGTGCGCACGTGAGGCGACCATGGCTTCCTCCTTGGCGCCGACTCTGAGAGAACTGTCGGCGGGCCTGTTCGAAATCCTCGTCGAGTCGTCTCTAGAGCCGCTCTAGGGAGGTCAACGCCGGCACGACGGCTCCACGCGCTGGGCGGCAGCTTCGTCGTTCTTCTCGACCGGGACGCAAGGCACCCCGAGCCGGCCCGAAACGATCTGCGCCCGGAGCTCCTCGAGGCGAGGTTTGATGTCATCGAGGAACCCGCCGCTGTACGAGACGTCGACGCCTCCCGATCCGAGGTCGAGTGGGGAGACTCCGGGCTGCAGCGTGCCGTGTACATGGTCGGACAGGACCCCGTAGACGGCCCGATCCCAACGTTTCACGACCGACGTCAAGATGTGGCGCTGCCACCGGTCGGCATCGACGACGCCCGGCAACAACGCGACGTTCTCGTACTGATCGGAATCCACACCGATCGCCCACAGCTCGGCACCGGTCGCCTCCGATCGTTCGGTGGCTGCCTGGAAGGCGCCGTAGCCTCCCGCGCCCGCGGCCGTGAAGATGACATCGGCACCCTTCCTATACATCGACTCCGCCGCATCTCGACCGGCGACCTGAGATCGGAAGCCGGAGAAGTCTGGCGGTTCAGATAGATAGGTGGACAGGATCGTGATTGTCGGATCGATCGCGCGGGCGCCTGCCTCGTAGCCGGCCTGGAACCGCCAGATGACGTCGATATCGACGCCGCCCACGAAGCCGATCGTCCCCGACTTGGTCTTGAGCGCTGCGGCGGCCCCCGCCAGAAACGAGCTCTCGTGGTCGTCGAAGACCATGTAGGTCACGTTCGGCTCCGTCCCGATCCGGTCCATCATGACGTAGCGTGTCTGCGGGAACTCGCGGACGACATCTTCGAAGAGGGGCGACGGCATGGAGAACGTAACGATGAGCCGGTTGCCCTCCTCGGACAACGACCGGAGGTCGGCCTGCCCATCCTCCGTCGTCGCGATGCGATCGGTGCCGACAAGCTGGAATTCGGCGACGCCCTGATCAAAGCCGTTCCGGAGCAGGTAGTCGAAATCGCCCG
>JANMPL010000056.1:0-10208 GCA_031369845.1 Chloroflexota bacterium | reverse complement strand
CATCAGCCGCCCACGGTGAGGTCCTTCCGATGACGACCGAGCAGTCCACTCCAAAGTCCGGCGGCGCCGCCGCGACAGCGACGCCTGTGCAGATGGTCATCGGCGGCGAACGGGTCGATGCCGCCGACGGGCAGACGTTCGATGTCGTCAACCCCGCGACTGGCAATGTCATCGCCAAGGCACCGCTCGGTGGCCGCGAAGACGTCGATCGTGCGGTCGCCGCCGCACAGAAGGCGTTCGAGGACCGCAAGGGCTGGGCCACGTGGGCCGCCGGCAAACGCGGACGGACGCTCGCGAAGTTCGCATCCCTCGTCAAGCAGAACAGCGAGGAGCTCGCCCAGCTCGAGACGGCGAATGTCGGCAAGCCGATCACCTCGTCCCGCGGCGAGGTCGTCGGGGCAAGCCTCGTCTTTGACTACTACGCCGGGGCGGCGAACAAGGTCTTCGGCCAGACCATCCCGGTCTCGAAGCCCGGCATCGACCTGACGCTACGCGAGCCAATCGGCGTCGTCGGGCTGATCGTGCCGTGGAACTTCCCGATCCTCATGGCTTCGTGGAAGCTGGGGCCGGCACTGGCGGCCGGCAACGCCTGCATCCTCAAGCCCGCCAGCTACTCCCCGCTGACGGCGATCCGGCTCGGCGAGCTCGCGCTCGAGGCTGGGATCCCGGCCGGCATCGTGAATGTCGTCACGGGTCCTGGCGGAACGGCCGGCGCGTCGATCGCCGCCCACCCGGGGATCGGCAAGGTCGCGTTCACCGGCGAGACGACGACAGGCCAGGAGATCATGCGACTCGCCTCGGCCAACGTGAAGAAGATCTCCCTGGAGCTCGGCGGCAAGAGCCCGAACATCGTCTTCGCCGACGCCGACCTCGAGAAGTTCGCCAAGGAGTCGCCGTATAGCGTCTTCGACAACTGCGGCCAGGACTGCTGTGCGCGGAGCCGGATCCTCGTCGAGCGCTCGGCTCACGATCGGGTCGTCGAACTCTTCGCCGAGGCCACCCGCAAGGTCAAAGTCGGCGATCCGGTCGACGACGCGACGGAGGTCGGGACGCTCGTCAGCGCAAAGCAGCGGGACAGGGTCAAGGACTACATCGAGATCGGCCTTGGCGAGGGTGCGACGCTGATCGTGGGCGGAACGGCCCCCGATGACCCGGCGCTGGCCGCCGGCGCCTACCTCCTGCCCACGATCTTCGACGGTGTCGACAACGACATGCGGATCGCCCGAGAGGAGATCTTCGGACCGGTCGTCTCGATCATCCCCTTCGACTCGGAGGAGGAGGCGCTGCGCATCGCGAACGCGACGCCGTACGGGCTGTCGGGCTCGATCTGGAGCCGCGACATCGGCAAGGCGCTGCGCACGGCCAAGGGCCTCCAGGCGGGCGTGATCAGCGTCAACACGAATAGTTCCGTGCACACGGAGGCGCCGTTCGGCGGCTACAAGATGTCCGGGATCGGGCGCGAACTGGGAATGTCCGCCCTCGATCTCTATACCGAAACGAAGAACGTCTTCATCGACATCAGCTAGCGCTCAGCCCTCCCAGTCGCCGCTGCGCTGCGCGACGTGGATGTCGGGGTGGCGGCGGCGGACCCAGTCGCGGAGCGCCCAGTGGGTCGTCTTGAAGGCAATGCCGTGCCACGGGATCGCGTCCGGAGTGAACGCCTGGATGTCGAGCGCCTCGGGGTTGAGCCGGTACTCGCCGCCGACGACACGAGCCTCGAAGGCGATGACGACGACCGCGGCCTCAAGCCGGGAATAGAGCCCGACGATGTCGCCGGGCGTGACGACGAGCCCGGTTTCCTCGAGGGTCTCGCGGATCGCCGCCTCGGTGACGGTTTCGTCGACTTCGAGAAACCCGCCGGGTTGGGCCCAGGAGCCGCGGCCGGGCTCGATGCCGCGGCGCAGGAGCACGACTTCGCCAGCATCGTTGACGGGGATCGTCGTGACCACCAGGCGCGGATTGACGTAGGCGACATAGCCGCAGGAGCTGCACGCGAGACGGTCGCGATCCTCCCCGTCGACCGCCCCGAACTCCAGACTCGCGCCGCAGCGGGTGCAGAAGTTCAGCGACGAGGCGAGCCACGTCGGCACTCCGCCGCCGGACGGGATGTCGGTCGAGCGTGCATCGGGACCGCGGTCGAACGAGTCGGTCATGCGAGGACGACGAGCGCCGCAGCGGCGACGAGCGCGGCGAGACCGATCAGCGTGACGGCGACCCAGGCGATTCTGAACAGACCCTTGCCGCGGTCGACCGGCATCCAGGCCCAGGCCGAACGCCAGATGCGGACTGCCGCGTCCGCCGTCGTGATCACGAGGAGCGGCCCGGCGATCAGCACACACACCTTCACGAGCGGGCTGCCGAGTGGCGCCCCAAGCTCGAGGGCCGTGATCGCGATTGCCCCGAGGATCAGCACCGGCACCGAAAGCAGGACGTAGTGCTTCTGGAGCGGGGTCGGGGCGGTCTCCGGGACGGAGCGCGGCGGGAGGCCCTGGAGGCTGGGCGGCAGCGCCGGCGCGGGCTGTCGATCCAGCGCGCGCATCCCCGGCTCCCAGCGTTCGTCGTCCATGGGGTCGAGTTTACGCGGCCGGCCCGATGGAGCCGCTGAGCAGCGACGGCGAAATTGCAAGAACGCGTATCGACGGGGAAAGGCTGGCGAGCGCCCTGACGACAGCCGGTTCTGGAGCGCTGTTACTCCTTCAGCCGATATCCGTGAGCCTCTGAGCCGGCCGGAACCCTCGCGGAGCAGTCTCCGGCGGCGCTTACGCGTTCTCGTGATATGGCGAAGGACGAGAGCCCTCGCGCCCAGGCCTCAGAGACCCGCGTTCGCCGGGTCCTCGGCAATAGCCTTCGCGTGGGACTTGCGACGCTCGTCGAGCCGCGCACGCAGAGCCGGATCCGAGAGCGCGAGCATCTCCGCGGCGAGGAGCGCCGCATTCTCCCCGTTGCCGACGCCAACCGTCGCGACCGGGACACCCTTCGGCATCTGGACGACCGCGAGCAGCGCATCGAGGCCGTCGGCGAGGCCGCCGGGCATCGGGACGCCGATCACCGGAGCCGTCGTCTGTGAGGCAAGGACGCCCGGGAGGTGGGCGGCGAGCCCCGCGACCGCGATGAAGACTCGAATCCCGCGCTCCTCGGCCGTGGCCGCGAACCGGGCGAGCAGATCCGGCGCCCGGTGGGCGGAGATGACCCGCACCTCCGACGGCACGCCGAGCTCGTCGAGGATCGCTGACGCCTTCTCGGCCGCCGCGATATCGGAGCGGCTGCCGACGACGATGCCAACCCGCGCCGGGACCGATTCGCTCACAGGTCAGCCTGGTTCATCTGCGAAGTGTAGATTCCTGCGCTCCCACTCGACGACCGTGGCTGCCGGATGACGTCCCAGCATGCGGTCGGTAGAATGCCCCGGCGATGATGAGGCTGCTCCCACGGTCCGCGGCGCGACTCCTGATCGGGGCTCTCATCGCCCTCCAGGGCTTCGTCGTCGCGCCCGTGCCCGTCGCCGGAGCCGGCACGGGCTACGCGATCGACCTCGCGGGCAAGGGCGATTTCGTCGCCCAGAAGAACTTCGTCCAATGCGTCGGCGCGAGCATGCAGATGATGCTCAACATCATGGGCCAGACCAACGACCGGACCCCCGGGACACAACTGCAACTCCAGAAACTCGCCCGGAACCTGAGCGGCCCGACGCGCGAAGGCTTCGAGCGCCAGGGTGCGAGCGTCCGGGGCTGGATGGGCGGCTTGAATGATCTTGGCGCCGGCCCCTATCGATTGGTCGGGACGACGACGCTCGATGAGGCGCTCGAGCTCGCGGCGAAGGCGATCCGCACGACGGGCAGGCCGGTCGGGCTGCTGGTCTGGCGGGGACGGCACGCGTGGGTGATGAGTGGCTTCGAGGCGACCGCGGATCCACTCAAATCCGACGACTTCGACGTGACCGCAGCGATCGTCCTCGATCCGCTCTATCCCCATGGCTCGACCGTCTGGGGCCCGAGCCCGAAGCCGCGCGAAGCGCTGACGCCGAAAGAAGTCGGCCGCCAGTTCGTCCCCCGCCGCCAGGGTTCATGGCCCGGCGGCACCGGCGTCGGGTCGGCGATCATGGCGGCCCTGTCCGGGAAGTACGTCCTCGTCCTGCCGTACGAGTTCGCCCCGGTCTACAGGCACAGACTGCGCGCCGCCTGACCGTCGCGTGCCCGATCGCCAGCCACTGATCCTCGACGTCGATACGGGAATCGACGACTCGCTCGCCCTCCTCTACGCTGCCGCCTCGCCCGACGCCGAGCTCGTGGCGGTCACCTGCGTCGCGGGCAACGTCGACGCCAGTCAGGTCGCACAGAACACCCTTGCGGTCCTCGAGCTGGCGGGCCGGGGCGACGTCGAGGTTGCGCTCGGCCGCGAGGTGCCGCTCGTGCGGCCCCTCGTGACGACGCCCGAGACGCATGGGCCGCGCGGCCTCGGCTACGCGGAGCTGCCCCCGCCCGCGGCCTCGCTGTCGGAGCGCCACGCCGTCGATCTGCTGATCGACGAGGCGCGGCGCCGGCCGGGCGAGCTGACCCTCGTGACTCTCGGCCCGTTGACCAACCTCGCGATGGCGGTCCTGCGCGAGCCGCAGCTGCCGCGCCTCTACCGTCGCTACGTGCTGATGGGAGGGGCGTATCGGTCGCCCGGCAACACGGCGCCAACGACCGAATGGAATATCAACGTCGATCCGGACGCGGCGAAGGTCGTATTCAGCGCTTGGACGGCTGCGCGCGAGGCCGACCCGTCGATCGGGCGGCCGGTGGCACTCGGCCTCGACGTGACAGAGAAGGCCAAGATCACCCCTGAGCACGTCGTGGCTCTCGCCCGCCGCGCCGGCAGCACCCCCGATGACTCCCTGGCGCTGGCTGGCGGCGAGGACCCGATGCATGCCACGCGCTCCGTCGCCTCGAACCCGATCGTCCGTTTCGTCGCCGACGCGCTGCGGTTCTACATGGAGTTCCACTCGCGGTACGACGGCTTCTACGGGGCGTTCATCCACGACCCCCTGGCGGTCGCCGCGGCCCTCGACCCGACGCTCATCCGGACCGAGGCGCTGGCCGTCGACATCGAGCTCGGCGGGACGCTGACGACCGGCGAGACCGTCACCGACTGGCGCCGCGTCTGGAAACGTGAGCCGAACATCGATATCGCCGTCGAGGCCGACGCGGAGGCGTTCCTCGAGCGTTTCGTGGAGCGCGTCGGACGACTGGCGGCGGAGCGCGCGCCGTAGCACACTTGCGCATCGGAGGGTAGCAATCGCGTCGTCGGACGAGAGGCCGCCGACGCCCAGCGTGGAGGCAGGATGAACGGGCAGTTCAGCACGCGCGTCATCACGCTCATGCCGGTCGCGATCGCGATCAACATCGTGCTCGGCGTGACCGTCCAGCAGTACCTGAAGCTGCCGATCTACCTCGACTCGATCGGCACGATCCTCGTCGGCGTCCTTGCAGGGCCGATCGCCGGGGCACTGACCGGCATCCTGTCCAACCTCATCTGGCAGTACGCGCCTGTGATCGGCGGCGGGACGATCGGGCCGTTCTTCATCACGGCGGGCGTCATCGGCGTTCTCGCCGGCCTATGGGGCCAGCTCGGCGTCTACAAGTCGCGGCCTGCCAGCGGCAACCAGCTGATCGGCGCCGCCGCGATCGCCGTGGTGATCGTGGCCGTCCTCGTGTTCCCGATCCTGAACAACCCGGCCTACACCGACCCGAACATCGGCGGCTATCCCAGCTGGGTGTTCACCGCCATCGTCGTGATCGGTGCCCTCGTGGCCCTCGTTATCGCCGGCTTCATCCTCGTTCGGAAAGATCTGGCCGGCATCTACGTCGCGGCCGCCGGCGCTCTCACGGGCATCGTGGCTGCGCTCGTCTCTGCACCCATCGCGGCGTACGTGTTCGGCGGCGTGACAGGGTCGGGGGTCGACGTCCTCGTGGCGGCGCTCCGCCAAGGCGGCGCCGACGTCCTGAGCGCGTCGCTGGGCCAGGGTCTGATCAGCGACCCGATCGACAAGACGATCACCAGCTTCGTCGTCTTCATCATCATCGCCAGCCTGTCGCCGCGGCTCCTGGCGCGATTCCCGAACGGGGAACGGCTCGTCGAGAGTGAGGCCGCCGCCTGACTCTTGACGACACGATCCTGACCGGCGGTCGTCGGCCGGCGGCCGTCCCGAACTTCGTCCTCCGGCCGCCCACCGGCCAGTACCACAGCCTCAACCCGAGCACCAAGCTCGTCATCGCCTTCGCCCAGGCAGCGGTCGCGTTCGGCGTGCGCGGTTGGACCGGTCCGCTCGTCGTGCTGGCGATGGTCGTCGCGACGGCCGCCGTCGCCCGGATCGGCCGCTCGATGGTCCCGTTTGCATTGGCAGTCATCCCGCTCGTCGCGTCGATCCTGCTGATCAACACGTTCCTGTTCCCCGGGGCGACCGACGTCATCGTCAGGATCGGTCCGCTCACGCCGACCTGGACCGGTCTCGAAGCCGCGCTGCAGGCGACGCTCCGGGTCGCGGCGTTCGCCCTGAGCGTCGCCGTCTTCGCCCTGACGACGCCGACCGACGACCTCCTGGCCGATCTGGAGCGGCGCGGTCTGGGTAGGCGCGGCATCTTCGTGATCGGAGCCGCGATCGGGATGATCCCGCGGATGGCGGAACGGGCGTCCGAGATCACCGACTCGCAGCGGGCCCGCGGCCTCGACACCGAGGGCTCGCCGTGGCGCCGTGTCCGCGGCGTAGTGCCGCTTGCCGGACCGCTGATCATCAGCGCCCTGTCGGAGGTCGAGGAGCGCACGATGGCCCTCGAGGCGCGGGCGTTCTCGGCGCCGGGCCGCCGGACGACGCTCCGGCGGCTGCCCGACTCGTCCTCGCAACGAGTCATTCGCTGGGCCGCGGGGCTGGGCGCGATCGTCGCCGTCGCGGCGTCCCTGGCCGGCTTTCTGCCGCTGCCCTGAGATCCCGATGTCGCTGCAGATGCGGGGTGCGACCTACGCCTACGCAGGGACGAAGGCCATCGTTCTCGCGGGTGTCGACCTCGATGTCGAGCCCGGCCGGGTGGTCGCCGTTGTTGGTCCGAACGAGTCCGGCAAGTCAACCTTGTGCCTCGTAGCCGCGGGCCTTGCGCCGGCGGCGATCGGCGGGCGGCTGAGCGGATCGGTCGTCCTCGACGGACAGGAGACGGCGACGCTGAAGCCGCACGAGGCCGCCCAGCGCTGCGGGATCCTCTTCCAGAATCCAGCTACCCAGCTCTCGGGCACGAGCGTGACCGTCTGGGAGGAGCTCGCTTTCGGTCCACGCAACCTCGGGCTATCGATCGAAGAGGTTGCCGAGCGAGTCGAGGCGGCGATGGCGACGCTCCAGATCGGCAGCCTCGCCGAGCGCGATCCGCACCGGCTGTCGGGCGGCCAGGCCCAACTCGTCGCTCTCGCGTCGGTCGTCGCCCACCGGCCGACGATGCTCGTCCTCGACGAACCGACGAGCCAGCTCGACCCGGCCGGCACACGCCTCGTCGGCGACGCGCTCGCCCGACTGGCGGAGAGTGGCACGGCGGTCCTCCTCGTGGAGCACAAGACGGGGCTCGTCGAGCGGGTCGCCGACCAGGTCGTCCTGCTCGTCGGTGGGCGGGTTGAAACAGTCGGGCCGGCGGCAACGGTTCTCGCCGACCCGCGCCTCGACGAGTTCGGTGTCGACCCCCCGCCGAGCGCGAGGATCACCAGGGCCCTGGCCGCCGCTGGCCACGCCGATCGGCTGGCGGGCATCGATCTCGGGGCACTGGAGGCCGAGCCGATCGCGGCCGTCGGTCCCGGAGGCGGCGGGTGACCGACCCCGCCGTCCAACTCGAAGGCGTCTCCTTCGACTACCCGCGTGGGCCCCGCGCCCTCGACGGCGTCGATCTGCAGGTCGCCTCGGGCGAGCTCGTCGCAATCGTCGGCCAGAACGGGTCCGGCAAGTCGACGCTCGTCCGCCATCTCAACGGCCTCCTCCGACCGACGGCCGGTTCGGTCACGATCAACGGCCGCCGGGTGGGCCGTCGCCACGTCGCCGAGCTGGCCCGCGAGGTGGGCCTGGCGTTCCAGAACCCGGATCGCCAGATCTTCGCCGGCAAGGTCCGCGCCGAGGTCGCGTTCGGGCCGCGCAACCTGGGCCGGCGGGGCGCGGAGCTTGACGCGGTTGTCGAGCGCGCGCTCGCGATCGTCGGGCTCACCGGCGACGAGGACACGAATCCATACGACCTCGGGTTCTCCCGCCGTAAGCTGCTTGCCCTTGCCTCGATCCTCGCGATGGAGACGCCGATCGTGATCCTCGACGAGCCGACGACCGGCCAGGATGCCAGGGGAATCAGCCGGGTGCAGAAGATCGTGGCCGACCTGTCGGCGGCCGGTCTGACCGTCATCGCGATCAGCCACGACATGCGGTTCGTCGCGGAGTCGTTCCAGCGGGTCGTCGTCATGCGGGCCGGTCGGATCGTCCTCGACGGGCCGCCGCAGGCGGTTTTCGCGGAGGAGTCGTGGCCGACGCTGGCCTCGACCTATCTCGAGCCGCCGCTCGCGGCACGGGTGGGAGCTCGACTGGGGCTCGGCCTCGCGACGCCGACCGAGGCTGCCCTGGTCTCTGCAATTGCGGCGCAGGCGACCGTCCGATGATCGTCGTCGCATACGGGCTCGGCGCGGTCATCGCGGTGGCCGTTGTCATCGCCGATCCCGCCAGCATGGCGACGATCTTCCCGATCGTCGTCACGGCGGCGTCGATCGCGATCGCCTTGGTCGTGATGACGATCTCGCGCCGAGCGACCCTCCGGGGGAAGATCGCAGAGATGCGCGCCGCCGAATCCGTCGTCGCAACCGGCCTGATCGAGGCGCCGCGCCGGGACATCGCAGAGCTCATCGGCGAGCTGCGGCGGCTCGGGTTCGCCACGGTGGGAGCGACGGACACATCGCTCGGCGGCGGAGCGCCGATCCGGACGTGGGTCCTCACCGACAACACGGGACCGGCAACGACGTGGGTCGAGGTCGGCACGGCTCCGACGGCGATCGCGGTCTTCCTCTCGCGGGCCGGGAACGGCCGCTTCCTCGAGACCCCGTTTCATCGCGCCGAGATGATCGACCACCCGGATCTGTACGTCCGCCCCGTTTGGGCGGGGGTCGACATCGCCCTGCGGGAGCACCGCGTCATCCTGGCCGAGTGGGAGTCGCAATCCGGGCCGCCGCTCGTCGTCCGGACGCTCGACGAATATCGCGAGGTAGAGACGGAACTCCGCGACCGTACCGGCGGCATGCGTATCGCCGCCTATGTCGAGCGCGTCGTTGAGCCGAGCCTCCGGAGGTGGGCGATCTGCGCGGTCATCGCGACGGTCGCGTTCCTCGTGGTGGTCCTGCTCCCGGGCCCGTGAGCGGCCCCGCTACCGCTCGCGGTTGATCCAGACGCCGCCTGGCCCGGTGTAGCTCAGTCCTTCTCCCCACGCCCCGATCGCCTTGCCCCGGTGCGTGATCGCGATCTCGCCATAGTCGCCATAGACCTCGAGGAAGCCGGCCGGCGACTTGTAGGCGGCACCGCCGGGCGAGTCGGAGATCTTCACGGGAGCGCTCCACGTGGCGCCGCCGTCGCTCGACCGGCGATACCAGATGTTCCAGGCGTCGTCGTTGCCGCCGCCGGAGGTCTCGTAGTAGAACGCCCTGACATCGCCGTTGTCGCGGGATTCGACCGCCGGCGCCGTGGAATTCTCGCCGGCCTTCGAGAGGGCGACAGCCGAACTCCACGTCACGCCCTTGTCGGTCGATTTCCGGGCCGAGACCGTCTGGAGACCCTCGAACGTCGTTGCCCCGTCGTAAAGCAGGACGACGTTACCGCTGCCGTCGACGGACAGGGCTGTATGTCCTGTGTAGAAGTCGGGCGTGCAGCCAGCCGCGTCGCAGACGACCCCGGGCTGGACGCTCGCGACGAGCCGATCCTCCCAGGTCCCACCCTTGTCGCGGGAGATGAAGACGTGGTGGTCGATCGTGTCGGTGACGCCGCCGCTCTTGCCGGCGCTCGTGTAGACGAGGGCACTCTCCGAGAAGTAGACGGTCCCGTCCGTTGCGACATCGGCGTCGAAGGCATAAAAGTACCGGCCGCTGTTGACGAGCTTGAACTGGCTCCACGTGGCGCCGGCGTCATGCGACTGGGCCGCCCACGGGTCGCCGCCGGTCGGGCCGTTGAACGA
>JANMPL010000050.1:0-3999 GCA_031369845.1 Chloroflexota bacterium | reverse complement strand
CGAGGCGACGCTCCCGCGAGCCATCGGTCCGAGGGTGCGCCGCCCCAGCGCCGCCTACTTGATCTCGACTTTGCCGCCTTGCTCTTCGATGGCGGCCTTGATCTTCTCGGCTTCGTCGCGGGTGACGCCCTCCTTGACGGCCTTCGGGGTCGCGTCGACGAGGTCCTTCGCCTCCTTGAGGCCGAGCCCGGTGAGCTCGCGGACGACCTTGATGACGGGGATCTTTTGCGGGCCGATCTCGGTCAGGGTCGCGGTGAACTCGGTCTGCTCGGCCACTTCGGCGGGCGCGTCGGCACCGGCTCCACCGGCAGCCGGAGCTGCAGCGGCGGCGACCGGGGCGGCGGCGGTAACGCCGTAGCGCTCCTCGAAGCGCTTGATGAATTCAGACAGCTCGAGAACGGTCATCTTGTCGATCGCTTCGAGCAGGTCGTCCTGGGTCATGACTGCCATCGGTATCGTCTCCTTGAGTATCGGGCGCGACTACGCGCCGTCGGTCTGGGCTTTCTGGTCACGGACCTGGGCAAGCGCGTAGCCCAGGTTCCGGAGGTTGGCGGAGAACAGACCGCCAAGCGTGGCGATCGGAGCCTGCATCGCGCCGGCGAGCCTGGCAAGGAGGACCTCGCGAGGTGGCAGGCCGGCGAGGGTCCGCACCTGGTCCGCGCTGATCGCGTGGTCACCGAGCACGGCGCCCTTGATCGTGACGATCTTGTAGGCACGGGTCGCGTCAATGACGGCCCTCGCCGTCGTTGACTCGTCGTTGCCGAATGCGATCGCCGTCGGGCCGGTCAGGAGCGGGCTGAGCGCCTCCCCGAGCGTGTCCTGGGCAGCGATCCGCAACAGGCGGTTCTTCACGACGCGGTAGCTGACGTCCTGCTTCTGCAGGGCGCGTCGGATCTCCGCGATCTCCTTCACGGTGAGGCCGCGGTACTCGGAGACGATGAGCGTCCGGCTCGACGAGAGTGCCTCTCGCAGCTCGGCGACCGACTCGCGCTTGGCCTCTGTCGGCATCAAGCCCTCCTGGTATGGCACGCAACCGACGTGCGGCGGTGGTCGCCGACGTCCGAAAACGTCGAAGCCCCTGCGACGGCGCCTCTTCGGCTGGCCTGATACGCAGGGGCGCTGCCCACCCCGGAGGGTGGTCGGCACATGTTTCCTGCCTCGGCGTGCTCGTCGTCGTCCCCGATCGCCGATCACTCGGCGGTCGATCCGGTCCGGCGGATCAAGCCCCGACCGGCACGACCCGGAGGTCGCTTCGGTCCGCGGGCGCAGGCTGTCTCTGGCGGTTCCGTCTTCTTCAGTTGTGGCGACGCGCTTGACGCCCCAGGGCGCCGCAGCCGTCGCCGCGTATGGTAGGCGGCCCGAGCCGCGTTGTCCTGCCGCCGGTCAGGCGGCCGCAGCCGCCGCGAGCACGGCCGGCAAGTCCACCTGGATGCCCGGGCCCATCGTGTTGGCGATCGTCAGGCCCCGGAGGTAGTGACCCTTAGCCCCAGCCGGCCTGGCGCGGTTGATCGCGTCGACGAGCGCGGCGAGGTTGCCGACGAGCGCGTCGGCCTCGAAGCTCGTCTTGCCGAAGGCGGTGTGGATGATCGCGCTCTTGTCGACCTTGAACTCGACCCGGCCACCCTTGACTTCCTTGACCGCGCGCTCGAGGTCGAAGGTGATCGTGCCGGCCTTCGGGTTCGGCATGAGGCCGCGCCGCCCGAGGATCTTGCCGAGCTTGCCGACCATGCCCATCGCGTCAGGCGTCGCGAGGGCGACGTCGAAGTCGAGCCAACCCGCTTCGACGCGCTTCACGAGGTCCTCGCCACCGACCTCGTCGGCGCCGGCGCGGAGTGCTTCCTGGGCCTTGTCGCCGACGGCGAAGACTGCGACCCGGACCACGTTCCCGGTGCCGTGCGGAAGGACGACCGTGCCGCGGACCATCTGGTCGGCGTGGCGGGGATCGACACCGAGCCGGAGGTGGGCCTCGACCGTGGCGTCGAATGCCACGAACGAGGTGTCCTTCACGAGCTGGGCCGCTTCTTCGGGGCTGTAGATCTGCTCGCGGTCGACGAGCTTCGCCGCCTCGAGGTATTTCTTGCCATGCGCCATGTGCCGGTTCCTTTCATGCGGCCGGCCGTTCCGGCCTTCCCCTGCTGATCGATCACGCGGCCGGGGTAAGCCGTGTGGATCCTATCGCTTCTTAGCTAGATCGGCGCTGGGGTGGATCCGAAGGCGCCGGCGAGCAAAGGAGCGAGCGCACCTCAAGGTGCGTGAGCGACTGGCGGAGCCGGCAACGCACGGAGGCGCCGCCCCAGCGCCGATCGCCTAGCCGACTACTTCGATGCCCATGCTGCGGGCCGTGCCTTCGACCTGCTTCATCGCGGCTTCGACGTCGTTTGCGTTCAGGTCAGCCATCTTGATGTTCGCGATCTCGCGGATCTGGTCCCTCGAGACGCGCCCGACGGACTCGCGCTTCGGCGTCGCGGCGCCCTTCTCGATCCCGGCCGCCTTGCGGAGGAGGTCCGGGGCGGGCGGCGTCTTGAGGACGAACGTGAACGAGCGATCCTCGAAGATCGTGATCTGGGCGGGGATGATCTGGCCGGCCTTGTCGGCCGTCCGCTCGTTGTACGCCTTCGTGAACTCGACGATGTTGATGCCGTGCGGCCCGAGGGCGGTCCCGACGGGTGGTGCCGGCGTCGCCTTGCCCGCCGGCAGGTCGAGCTTCAGTACGGTGCGAATCTTCTTGGCCACGGTGCGACTGAGTCCTTTCTAGAGCTTCTCGACTTGCAAGAAGTCGAGTTCGACCGGCGTCTCGCGGCCGAAAATGCTCACGAGGACCTTGACCTTGTTCCGCTCCGGATTGACCTCGTCGACCGTGCCGATGAACTCGGCGAACGGCCCGTCGGTGACCCGGACGCTCTGGCCCTTCGTGAATGCGACGCGGAACTTCGGCGTCTCGACGCCCATGTGGCGCAGGATCTGCTTGACCTCGTTCTCATCGAGCGGGATCGGCTCGCTCCGGACGCCAGGGATGTTGGCGCCACCGACGAAGCTCGTGACACCCGGTGTGTTGCGAACGACGAACCAGCTGTCGGGGTCGAGGATCATCTCGACAAGGACGTAGCCGGGATAGACCTTCTTCTGGACCGTGTGCCGCTGGCCCTGGCGGATCTCGATCTCGTCCTCCATCGGGACGAGAACCTGGAAGATCTTGTCGTCCATGCCCATCGATTCGATGCGGTGCTCGAGGTTCGCCTTGACCTTGTTCTCGTAGCCCGAGTACGTGTGAATGACGTACCAGCGCTTCTCCGGCAGCTTCGTCGTCTCGGTCGTCGTCTGTTCCGTCATCACGAGGGGCCGACCAGCAGTCCGATGACGCTCTGGAAGATCGCGTCCAGGACGGTGATGTAGGCGCCCACAGTGAAGCTGACGGCGAAAACGAGGACCGTCAGATTACGGACCTGTTCGCGCGTCGGCCACGAGACCTTCTTCAGCTCGGACCAGGCTTCATCGATAAAGCGGCGAATTCGACTCACGTCGTTTGTTCTTCTCTCAGCTTCGATGCGTTCTTGCGGCGTGCCCTCCGAGGTCGGAGGCCGCAGTCCTCAAGGCCATCCGCCCGAGGACTTGTGGCAGGGGCGATAGGACTCGAACCTACAACCGCTGGTTTTGGAGACCAGTGCTCTGCCAATTGAGCTACACCCCTGCGGTCGCGCGTTACTTCGCCTCTCGGTGAAGCGTGTGCCGGCGGTCGCGAGGACAGTACTTCATCAGCTCGATCCTGTTTGGGTCGTTCTTCTTGTTCTTGCGCGTCGTGTACGTCCGCTCCTTGCACTCGGTGCAGGCGAGCTGGATCGTGGGACGCGCCTCGACTCGTGCCATCGTTCGATCCCTACTCGACGATGCTGACGATGGCGCCGGCGCCGACGGTCCGGCCACCCTCGCGGATGGCGAAGCGCTGGCCGATCTCGAGGGCGATCGGGGTGATGAGCTCGACGCTCATCTCGACGTTGTCGC
>JANMPL010000047.1:0-4058 GCA_031369845.1 Chloroflexota bacterium | reverse complement strand
TCTGCGTCCGTTCTCGACGTTGCTCGGCCTGCTGCTCAAGGAGTTGCATGAGCCCCTATTGGAGCCCTTATGGATCCTGTTCCATGCGTTTCATGTGTCTCTTGGTTGTACTCGGTGAACGGGGGTGAGACGCATGGGACTCCTCACTGGGAATCCGGTATGCGGTACCAAATCGGACACAACAAGCCCGATCCACGCATGGATCGGGCTTTAATGCATCTGACTCGGCGAGGAAGTACGGGTAGGGTTTTGCGCATGCATAGCCAGAATCAGTCGATTCGCCGGTTCTATGACGGCTGGGGGCAATACAACGACCGACTCGTCTTCGTGATCCGACCGATGTCGATGGACCAGCTGCAGCTTCGCCCGGCGTCCGATCGGGCGCCGATCTGGGCCACGGTTGGCCACACGGCCGGCGTTCGCGTCTTCTGGCTGTGCGGTGTCTTCAAGGAGCCCGGCGCCGAGACGACGCCGTTTCCGGATCCGAGCGCCGACGGCTGGGAGGACGACGAGAGCCACCCGCGCAGCGCCGACGAACTCGTCACGGCCCTCACGACGACCTGGGCGATCGTCGACGGGTGCCTCGACCGCTGGACGCCTGACATGCTCAGCGAACCCTTCACGCGCGAGTACGCGGGCAAGGCACAGATCCACACTCGCCAATCGGTGATCATGCGGCTCCTCAGCCACGATGCGTACCACTGCGGCGAGCTCTCGCAGACGCTCGGCATCCTCAAACTCCCCCAGATCGACCTGTGGGCACCGCAGGAATACATGGACGCCGGGGGCGAGGCGTAGCGGGGCCTAGGCGAGGCCGCGGGCTGCCCAGGCCCGAGCCGTGACCACGAATCGTAGGCTCGGGAGCAGGGCGCGGCAGGTTTCCCGCAGCTCAACCTGGCGCTTGGCGTCAAGAGCCGCAACGTGGGCACCCGCAGGGCCGACGCCCCGGGTGTACGGCTCCCACCAGTCCTCGAAGCTCGAATGCTCCAAGCTCGCCGATAGGACCGTTTCGTCGATGTCGCGCAGCCCGGCGGCTTCGAACAGCTCCGCCAGGTGGCCCTCGCGGGCACCAGCGAGCTGCGATTCATCGTCGATCCCGGGGTCGAGCTGTCGCGCCGCGCGCCAGAACAGGCTGAGCGGGCCCTGACCGCCGCCGTGATCCCAGACACACGCGGCGACGACACCACCCCGCCGCGTCACGCGCGCCATCTCGGCCAGTCCTGCGACCGGATCAGACATGAAGTGGACGACGAGCTGGGCAAGGGCCGCATCGAACGCCCGGTCCTGGAACGGCAGTTGTTCGGCGGGCGCCTGCAACACGTTTACACCGGGGTAGCGTGCGCGAGCGGCGGCGACGAACGGCTCAGAGGGGTCAACGGCCGCGACGGCGGCGGGCCCCAGCCGTGTGACCAGCTCGCCCGTGAGTGCGCCGGGGCCACAGCCCACGTCGAGCACCCGCTGGGCGCGGTGGATTCCGGCGAAGTCCGCGAGCTGCGGGGACAGCAGAAGCGAGTACCGGCCCATGAATCGGTCGTACGCGTCCGCGGCAACGTCGAAGCTCACCGGGCGGAATCTACCTTCCCCGGAACGAGAGCCGGCGGTGCTCGCACATTCCGTAGACTGCGACGGGTGATCCCGTCCAAGCCGCGCAATCTCGTCATCCTCACTGAAGGCCAGTGGCACGTCCACAACGCCAAGACCGCGACCGGCGTCATTCGCTATGGGAGTGATCTGGTCGTCGCGCTTCTCGACTCGACGATCGCCGGCCGAAACGTCGCCGACTGGCTGCCCGGTCACGACATTCCCGCAGTCGCTACGCTCGCCGACGCGCTGGCCCGCGAGCCGCGACCCGATGCGCTCCTCATCGGTATCGCCCCGACCGGCGGCCGATTGCCGCCCGCCTGGCGCACGACGATCCTCGAGGCGATCGAGGCAGGCCTCGACGTCCTGTCGGGTCTCCACTCGTTTCTCGGCGACGACTCGGAGTTCGTCGCAGCCGCGCGCCGAGCCGGGACGGAGATCGTCGACTACCGGCGACCGCCCGAGCGGATGGAGACCGCCGTCGGGCGACCGCATCGCCCCGGCAGCCGGGTCATCCTGACCGTCGGCACCGATTGCGCGATCGGCAAGATGTCGGTCGCCCTCGAGCTGCGCAAATCTGCCGTCGCCGCCGGCCGGTCGGCGGTCTTCGTGCCGACCGGCCAGACCGGGATGATGATTGACGGCTGGGGCGTCGCGATCGACCGAATCATCAGCGACTTCGTCCAGGGAACGTGCGAATGGATGCTCGAGGAGGCGGAGGCCCGCGGCGACTGGATCATCGTCGAGGGCCAGGGCTCGCTCGACCACCCGGCGTATTCGTCGGTGACGCTGGGGTTGATCCACGGCATGACGCCGCACGCGATGGTCCTCGTTCACAAGCCGGGCCTCACCGACCACGACTTCGACCACCTGCCTGAACGCTCGTTCCCGATCCAGCCGCTCCGGCCGTTCATGGCGCTCCACGAGCAGGTCGCCGCTCTCGTCGCACCGTCGAAGGTCGTCGCGATCGCCCTCAACACGTCGCTCATCCCCTCCGAAGACCAGGCGCGCGCGGAGATCGCCCGAACTGCCGCCGAGACGGGTTTGCCCTGCGCCGACCCGGTCCGGTTCGGGGCTGACCGGCTGTGGGCCGGGATCGAGGCCGCCGTCGAGGCCCTGCCGTGGGTCTGATCGGATGCTGACGTGGCCCTGACGCTCGATCACGAGGTCCTCACCCTTGCGCTCCGGGACCCGTTCGTGATCGCTCGTTCGGAGCATGGCGGCGGCCGGACCTCGACAACGGTCGTGGTCGAGTTGCGTGACGAGCGGTTTCCCGACCTGTGCGGGGTGGGGGAGGGCTACCCGGACCGGTTCTACGGCGAGGCGCCGGAGACGATGACCGCCGTGTTCCCGCTGCTCCTTGAGGCCGTCGCGGAGCCGGCCATGACGCCCGAAGGCCTCGCGCAAGCGGCCGCCGCCATGGATGCGGCGATCGGCCATAACGGGGCCGCGAAGTGTGCGGTCGACATCGCCCTGCACGACCTTGCGGCGAAAGCCGCCGGCCTGCCGCTCCATCGCTTCCTCGGGTTGTCCGCGGACGTGCCGCCAACTGACTTCACGATCGGGATTGACCGGCCGGAGATCGTCGCGGAACGGGCGGCGCGAGCGGCCCACTTCCCGGCGCTCAAGATCAAGCTCGGCGGACCCGCGGATTTGCAGACGCTGGAGGCCGTCCGAGCCGTCTACAGCGGCCCGATCCGCGTCGACGCCAACACCGGCTGGGCGCCGGACGATGCCCTCGCGTTGCTCCCGGAGCTCGAGCGCCTCGGTGTGGAGCTCATCGAGCAGCCGTTTCCGGCTCATCGCCTCGATCAGCTCCGCTGGCTCCAGGAGCGATCCTCGCTGCCGATCGTCGCCGACGAGAGCGCGGTGAGCTTCGACGCGCTCGAAGGGCTTGTCGGTGTCGTTGCCGGGGTGAACGTCAAGCTGGCGAAGTGCGGCGGGGTGGGTCCGGCAAGCCGGATGCTCGGACGGGCGAGGGAGTTGGGCTTTCGGACGTTCCTCGGCTGCATGGAGGAGACATCGGTGGGAATTGCCGCCTCGGCGGCCGTCGCATCGCTGGCCGACTGGGTCGATCTCGACGGCAATCTGCTCCTCGACGCCGACCCGTTCGAGGGGCTCGAACTCGGGGGGGACTGTCGCTGGCGGCTCGGGGACGGCGCGGGTCTCGGAGTCACCCGGCGGCCGGCCGCGTAAGTCTGGCGGCTTCAGGCAAGATCCGCGCGGGCGTTCACCGAACATCCGTTCGTGTGGATAACTTGGTGGACGAGTTGGTGGACAAACCCTCTTCCGGCACCGGGGCGGCGGGCCTACGATGACATCTCGGTCGCCGAGCGCTTCACAAGAGAGGGGCGAAGCCAGGGGACCGGAAGCGGCCCACGCGGAGCGCCCGTGGGCCAGTCAATATAGCCCACCTTCGGGACGGTGTCGACATGCCATGAGATGCGCTCATATCCAGCGGCGCGGCGGTTGTACAA
>JANMPL010000041.1:0-2968 GCA_031369845.1 Chloroflexota bacterium | reverse complement strand
CGCGATGCCTCCCCGAGTCTCGGGCTATGTGGGGCGATCGGATGTGCGAGTTAGCTTGTGTCTATGGCGGCGTTGGCTCGTGAGTTACGTCGATTCGCCCGTGCCGCTGACAGGTTACCTCCCCTACCGTCGGCTCCGTCGCCGGCGAGGAAGCGCTCGCCGCCGGAGACATCGCCGCCGCGAGGGAAGGGCTGCTGGCCGCGGCCGGGGCGTATCGACGGAACGGCCGATTCTTCGCCGCGATCGACTCCTGCTACCTCGCCCTTGCGATCGCGCCCGCCGACGTCGATCTGCACCTGATGCTGGCCGAGATCTACCTCGAGTCCGGCTGGCGCGCGCCGGCAATCGACAAGCTGCTCTTGCTCGGCCGCCTCGCGGAGCTCGACGAGGACCCCGCCACCCGCGACCGCCTCTGCGTGCTCGTCAGGGACCGATTGTCGGACGAGCCACGCCTTGTGGACCTCTGCGCCTGAGCTGAGGATCGGGGTCCCGGGCGGCCTCGATGCTACACTCAGCAGAAGATGCCGCAGCTCCTCGAATCGATCATCGAGCAGGTCCGGTGGAACTCGCTGGTCGACATCGCGATCGTCGCGGTTCTCATCTACTGGCTCTTCAGCCTGATCCGTGGCACCCGTGCCGTCAGTCTCGTGATCGGTGTCACCGTTCTGTTCGCCGTGTACGCCGCCGCGCGCTTCTTCCAGCTCCAGCTGCTCACCCAGATCCTGCAGGCCGGGGCGGTCGTCGGGCTGTTCGCGCTGGTCGTCGTTTTCCAGCCTGAGCTCCGCCGCGCACTCGAACGCATCGGGCGGGTGGGGTCGTTCAACTGGCTCTTCTCGCCGGCCGAGCGGCGCGCCGTCGAACACGTCGCGGACGAGGTCGCCCACGCCGCCGCCCTCATGTCGGCGGACGGCCACGGGGCGCTGATCGTCCTCGAGCGCGAGACGGGACTTGAAGAGGTAGCCGAAACGGGCGTGATGATCCACGCCGACGTCTCCGCGGACCTGATCCGGACGATCTTTGCGCCGAAAGCGCCGCTCCACGACGGGGCGGTCATCATCCGCGAAGAGATGCTCCTCGCCGCCGGAGCGCTGCTGCCGCTCGCCGAAATGACCGTTCATACGGAGCGGTTCGGGACCCGCCACCGGGCCGCCCTCGGCATCACCGAGCAGACCGATGCGGTCGTCGTCGTCGTCTCCGAGGAGAACGGCCAGGTCAGCATCGTGGAACGGGCCCGCATCGTTCGAAATCTGAACGAGCAGCAGCTCGCGCGCGCGATCCGCTCGCTGCTCGCCCCTACTGACGGACGGGGACCGTTCGGCCGCCACCTCACCACGACTGAGCCAGCTCCGGGTGGGCGGGCTCCCCGCCTGTCCGACCTGACCCGGCTCGTTGGGCGCCGCGGCCGCTCCACGCCCACGCCCGCCCCGATCCGCTCCGAGGACGACGCCCCGCCTCCCGCTCCCGCACGGGTCCAGCGGTGAAGCGAGTCTCCCGCCTCCTCTTCCACAACTGGCCCCTCAAGCTCGCCGCGGTGCTGCTCGCGACGATGCTGTACGCGGGTTTCGTCGTATCGCAGTCGGTCCAGGAGTTCACCGGCGGCATTCAGATCGCCCCCCTGAATGTCCCAACGACCGCCCGCCTCAGCGATAACCCGCCGGAGGTCACCCGTATTCGCTACGTCGCCGTCGGCGACACCAGTTCCCGCGCCTCCGCCGACACGTTCCGTGCCACGATCGATCTGGCGAACGTGGACCCCCTGGCCGGTCCTACGTTCGTCCCGATCAAGGTCGAGTCGGTCGATGCGCGCTTCACAGTCGTCGACTACGAGCCGCGGGTGATCAGCGTCAGTCTCGATCCGCTCAAGGTCCGCGATGGCATTCGTGTCAACGTCATCCAGGGAACGACGCCGGAAGGCCTCGACATCCGGCCGACCGTCGTGACGCCTGCGACTGTGTCGGTCAGGGGTCCCGCTTCCGTTGTCGATCGGGTAACCGAGGTCCAGGCGACGGTTGTCATCGAGCCGAGTGGCCTGGACGTTGATCGGGACGTCGATCTGGTTCCGGTCGACGCGCTCGGCGACCGGGTGACGCCAGTCGACGTAGAGCCGACCACGGCTCACGTCCAGATTGCCGTGTTCAGCAACCTCCGGAGCCGCCCCCTCCCGGTTACCCCTGTGCTCAGTGGCTCACCCGCCGGCGGCTACCGCGTGGAGGCAATCGCCGTTTCTCCGCTACTCGTCTCGGTCGAGGGCGAAGCCGATCAGATCCTCGGCCTGACCGAGGCACCGACGGAGGCCATCCAGATCAGCGGGGCGACGCAGGACGTGGTGAAGGACGTGGCCCTGAGCCTTCCGCAGGGAGTCCTGCCGGTCGGCGGCAACATCACCGTCCGGGTCACGGTGACGATCCGACCGATCGCGGCGACGAGGGCGTTCGACGCGGCCATCGTGATCGCGGGGCGAGAGGCCGGCCTCGACTACCAACTGTCGATCACCCACGTCCTCGCGACGATCGGCGGGCCGCTCGCGGACATCGATCGGATCGATCCGGCGGTGTTCGTCGTCCGAGCCCAGGTTGGTGGATTGGGACCTGGCACGCACATCGTGCCGCTGGAGGCAAATCTCCCGGTCGGTCTGTCCCTCGTCGGGTCGGACCCAACGACCGTGACGATCACGATCACCGTCTCTGCGTCGCTGGGGCCGTCACCCTCGGCGTCGCCCTAGCGTGCCGAGGCTCTTCGGCACGGACGGAATCCGTGGTGTCGCGAACGTCGACCTCAAACCCACCCTCGCGTACGCGCTCGGACGGGCGACGGCGCACGAGCTGGCGGGGCCGGGCCAGACGATCGTCGTCGGACAGGACACGCGCCGATCCGGCGACATGTTCGTGGCCGCGATCGTAGCCGGCGCGACGAGCCTCGGCGTGGACGTCCAGGTTGCCGGCTGCGTCCCGACGCCCGCCCTCGCGTT
>JANMPL010000610.1:0-1851 GCA_031369845.1 Chloroflexota bacterium | reverse complement strand
CGCCAGCGTCGGCATGAAGCCCTGCACGAAGGCGCTGTACGTCTCGTTGATCATCCGCTGCGACTCCGCGGCGATCGTGCCGAACACCAGCGAGCTCTTGCCCGAGCCGGAGACGCCGGTGAACACCGTCAGCCGGCGCTTGGGGAGCTCGACGCTGACGTCCTTGAGGTTGTTCACCCGCGCGCCCTGCACGCGGATCAAATCGTGGCTGTCGGCCCCGTGCAGCGCAGTCGACCGCGTATCCGTCCTCATGGCCGTGCTCACGGTGTCTCCATCTGTTAGGCGGGGCCGCCTCGCGGTCGCCTTGGCATCGTCTGGCTCGATTAAAGCAGCCTCGAGCAGTGCGTGTGGTTCTCGTTCGTCGGCGCGGTCGCGGCAACGATCCGCGGCCTCGTCCTCGCAGCCGAGATGCTCTGGCTCAACGACTCTGGAGACGCGTCGCGGTCGCCCTGGCTTTCATGATTGCTCCGAAATCGCGCGTCGCGCCCGATCAGTTGGTCGCGGGCGATGATCCGAGCCCGGAATCCGCTGCCGGAGGATCGGCCGGACCGGGAGAGACTACGCGCGGCGTTCGATTTCGGACGAAGTTGGAGAGCCCAGCGGTCGTGACACGCTAGCTGTCACGGCGGGGGCTCACGCTCCGGCCATGATCTACATCGAATGCGCCTGGTGCGACACAGAGGTGGCCGTGGACGGCCTCGACGCGACGAGCGTCGAGTGCCCGGACTGCAACGTCACCGTCGACATCGTCCGGGACGAACCCCAGCCGATCCTCGTCGCCGCCTGAGACCCGCCTACCGCGGCGCCAGTGAGGCGTGGCGGAGGGCACCGAGCGGAGCGAAGACGAGCGACAGAACGGCGAGGAGGACGCCCATCGCGACGATCGTTGTCGCGCCGTTCGTCGCGTCGATGAGCAGGCCACCGGCGAGCATCCCGACGGGCTGGAGCCCGAGCGAGATCGTCCGGGCAGTGCTGCCGATCCGGCCGAGCAGCGCGTCGGGCGAATGCGCCGTGCGGAGGGTCAGGTAGGTGATGGTCACCGAGGAATCCGCGATCCCGGCCGCGAACCCGAGCGGCAGGAGCAGCTCGACGTGGCCGGCCACGCCGATGCCCATGAGAATGAGGCCGCGGGCGAGGTTGCCGCCGAGCAGTATCGGACCGGCTGAGCCGCGGCGGCGGCGCGAGATAATGAGTGCCCCGCTGACCGTCCCAGCGCCGTACGCCGTGAGCAGCAGGCCCAGGACCCAGTCCTCGAAGGCGAGGTCACGGGTGATGTAGACCGTCAGCGCCGGGACGAGCGGCGCCGTCGTGATGTTGATCACGCCCCAGAAGCCGATCGCCGAGCGGAGCGTCGGGTGGTGGACGATGAAGTCGATCCCCTCCCGGATGTCGGTCAGGATGTGGGTCTCCGGTCGGTCGGTCGGGGCGAGCAGCTGGCGACGGACGAAAAACAGGCCGAGGCCGGACAGCAGGAAGCTGACCGCGTCGATCGCGAGGGTCGGCCCGGGGCCGATCAGCGTGGAGAGAATGCCCGCGACGGCCGGTCCGAAGATGTAGCCGGTGCTGTAGACGGCCTCGAACAGGGCGTTGGCGCGGGCAAGCTGCGAGCGCCCGACGATGGCTGGCACGGACGCGGTATAGCCGGCCAGGAAGAGCGATCGGAGGATGCTCATCGGGGCGGCGACGATGAGGATCACGACGAGCGTCGGCCCGCCGAGCCAGACGGAGATCGGGATCAGCGCCGTCAGCAGCGCTCGGCCGACATCGGCCAGGAACATCATCCGTTTCCGGTCGCTTCGATCGGCCAGGGCCCCGGCGACCATGCCGAAGAAGAGGTCGGGCAGGGTCTGC
>JANMPL010000554.1:0-3877 GCA_031369845.1 Chloroflexota bacterium | reverse complement strand
CGAGGGCGAAGAGCTTGCACGGACGCTCGTACCTAAGACCCAGGTAGAGCTTGATCTCGCCAGGGAGGCTCAATCCTCGTAGGCCAGACCGGCCATCACGATGGGCGGCGATCCCGACGGTCGCCGCGGCAATCACGGCGCCTACAATAGGGAGGTCCCCGGCGATGGCGACCGCTGAAGGCCTTTTCCCCCAGGCCCACGGCACTTGAAACCGGTCGGGGACGCGACGCTAGCAAGGCCATTCGGCCACGCAGGGGCATGGGCCGGGAGCGTTCAGTGGCCGGTGGAACGCCGGCGGGCGTAGGGCAACGCCGAACTCGCCTCGTCCCTGGAGTGGACTGTACGAAGGCGGTGTCTCGCTGTTGTCTCCGTCGAAGACGCATTCGGCGGCGCGATGCCAGCCCTGACCATTGCAGCGACCCGCAAGAGAGCTTTAGGACTGCGCTGCCAAGGAGGGCTGGACTCGCCGGATGAAGTTCCTCGCCATTGACTTCGAAACAGCGAACGAGGACCGGGCGACCGCCTGCGCGCTTGGTTGGGCACTCGTAATCGACGGGTCGATTTCGGGCTCCGATTGGACCCTGCTAGATCCCGAGATCGGTCGGAGCGAGTGGTCAGCCTTCAACACGAGCGTTCACGGCCTGACAGCTAGAGACGTAGCTGGTGCCCCGACGTTCCTCGACTTCTGGCCAGCTCTCCGAGAGATAGTCGGCGAAGGCCCCGTGGTTGCCCACTACGCCGCTTTCGACATGTCCGTCCTAACGCGCCGAGCTGCGGCGTTACGAGGTCGTGCCAGTAGCGATGGAGTACGCGTGCTCGGCCCTCCTTGCCCGCGCAGCATGGCCCGACCTACTTAGCGTGTCGCTCCCAATGGTGGAGCGGCAACTCGGCCTGCACGCAGACACTCGCGGCGCAGGCTCGAATGCCCACGCGAGCGCGACGATTGCCTTGGCCGCCATGGACGCACTTGGCAGCGACGACGTGGGTGCCGGGCTCCGAGCCGCCGGGCTTCTGTGGGGAAGAATCGAGCCCGATCTGTCCTGGACTGCCTGCGGCCTGCCGCACCGGCACGTCCGAGCCGCCGATATCGTCGCCAGGGCCGTCGAGCGCGATCCCACTCATCCGCTGTTCAACCAAACCGTGGTGTTCACAGGCGCCCTCGCCTCCATGACCCGGCGCCAGGCATTCCAACGACTGGCTGACGTCGGCGGGTTGCCGGGCGACGGCGTCACCCGGGAGACCAACGTTCTGGTCGTCGGAGAGCAGGACATTCGCCGCTTGGCTACCGGGTCGACGATGAGTGCGAAGCAGCGCAAGGCGCTGACGCTTCGGAGTCAAGGCCAGGATATTCAGCTGATGGGGGAAGACGACTTCGTCCGGTCCCTTTGAGGCGGATCGCGGGCACGCGATGGCGTGCACAGAGTCTGGCTCGCGCACTGGCGCCGCCGACTTGGGGAGGGCCGGAGCACCTTGAGCACGATCCTCCCATCGTGCCACCGGAGATGATCACGCCATTCGACCTGATGTTCGCCGGCTCTATGAAGCAGGCGCGGCGGCGCCGGGAGCACGTCGTCGAGCTGAAGCGCCCGAGCGTGAAGGTCGGATTAGCTGACGCAGATCACGAAATCGCCGTCGCCGTCGCGGCCGTTGCGCGCTTCACCATCAAGGACGTGGACTGGGACTTCTTGGTAGTCACGGACGAGCTCGACGACTACGCCATCGAGATGACGAACAAGGACGGGCTGCCGAGCCACCTCGACGGTAACAGATGCGGGGCAGTCGGCGTCGTAGCCCTCGTGGAAGCCTCACCATTCGACAACCCGGCGACCGAACCCATCCGGCCGACCGCGCCCGGCGCCCAAGCTGAGGCGGACGTCACCCGTGCCTATGCAGAGTGGCATGAAGACCTCTTCGGCTTTCTGACCAGCGCCACCCGCGACCGCGAGCTGGCCGAAGACATCCTCCAGGAGACCTTCCTCCAGCTCATCCGCGAGACTCGAGCCGGAAGAACCCCGGACAACATCCGTCCGTGGCTCTACCGTGCCGCCTCGAACTTGGTCGTCACGAGGGCGCGGCGGCGGGCGGTAGCCAGACGCTGGCTGGCCAACCTGGTACAGCGCGAGACGGCCGAAGCGGCCGATGCCGACATCCTTCGACAGGAGCGTCACGGCGACCTGGAGCGCTTGCTGACTCACCTCACCCCAGATGCGCGCCTGGGCCTGCTGCTCGCCGCGCACGGCTTCAGCGGCGCCGAGGTAGCGGCTACCATCGGTCGCACCGACGGCGCCACGCGCACCCTCCTCTGCCGGGCGCGCCTTCAACTCCGCCAACTCATCGGGGAAGAGGAGGGAGTGGCATGAGCGAACACACTGCCTTCCTGCGCCTGGCCGCGACGGCGGTCGATTTCCAGCTCGAGCCCGCGGACGGGGTCGCGCTGGCCCAGCACCTCCAGGGTTGTGGCGCGTGCCGGCGGGCATCCGAATCGCTGCGCACGGACGCGGCGAACCTGCGTTCGCTGCCGCGACGGTCGCCCTCGCCACACATCGCGGCTGTGGTCGTCCGAGCCGCTCGTGGTGAGGCTCGAACCGGCCGCTCACCGCTGGTGCTGGGGATGGGGTTTCTGCTGATGGTCGGCATGACCGGCGCGGTCGTCGGCGGAGCCGCCATCGTCCGGTCGCTCGAATCGGATGATCCGACCGTGCCCCCGAGCGCTGTACCGACCGATCAAGCGATCGTCGCACCCTCGGCCGAGCCTCAGAGCCCCGAGCCGAACCGCAGCATCGATCCACGCCTCGGACTCGAGTGGCAGGTCGTCACGCTCGAGAATGACGGAACAAGCGCGACCTCGGCCAACGCCGTGACCGCGAATGGCTCGGGCTTCGTCGCCGTGGGACGCACTTGCCGGCAGGATCCCGTCGGCGATCCACAGTGCTGGGGCGGAGTCCAGCTCTCGTCGGATGGGCTGACCTGGAAATCGGTGGCCCGCCAGCCTGGTCTCGAGATCGGTGCCTACTATCCCACCAGCGGACCGGGGGCCGACATGATCGGTGTGGCGGCCGGACCGGACGTGATCGTGGCCATCGGCTACGCGGTGGACGGCGCCATGACGCTCGACCAGGGAGGCGCCTTCGCGCCCGCTGTCTGGGTCTCCGCCGACGGCCGGACGTGGCAGCGCGCCCCCGACGGTGGCGTCTTCGAGGGAGCCCGCTTCAGCGATGTTGTTGCCACCGATGCCGGCTACGTCATCGTCGGCGCCGTGTACGACGCGCAATACCGGGGCCAGCCCCGCGGGGCGATCTGGACATCGAACGATGGCCGGGCCTGGCGGCGTGTCCCGGACGGGCAGATCTTCGATATCGGTGGCTATCAGAGTACGGGCGAGGATCCAGGGTCGGGCGGACCTCGCAGGGTCATGGGCACCGGCGGCACGATCCTCTCGGTCGGTGCAGTGTGCAACGAGCAGGGGCTCGAGTGCGTGACCGCGTTCTGGTCCAGCCCGGACGGATCCAAGTGGGATCGGGTTACCCTCGACGAGCCGAACGTGCTCGCTGGAGATGTCGTCGCTACGGCTGGCGGCTTCGTGGCCGTCGGAATGGCCAGCAACACCGGTGGCTGTGGCGTGGGCCTGCCCTGCACGGCGGCCGTCTTCACATCGGCGGACGGCCGCACCTGGCAGCGGTCACGGGTCGACGTTCCTGGAGGGATGATCGCCCCTGATGGCTTCAGCGACGCGGTCGTCATCGGCGGGCGGATCATCGCCACCGCAGATTACGTCGAAGGCCAGGGCGGCGATCTACGCTGGCTCTGGTGGTCCACTGACGGGCGCGTCTGGAATCCCGTCGAACGTATTCATGACGATCTCCGCCCGGGCCTTTGG
>JANMPL010000542.1:0-2885 GCA_031369845.1 Chloroflexota bacterium | reverse complement strand
GGGCGGGCACACGCAGCTGACGCTCAAGCGACGGCTCGACATCCTCGACGGTATCGCCTTCGGACGGTCGGATCTCGCGACGACCGTGAGCGAAGGCGACCGGGTCGACGTCGTCGGCAGGCTGATGAGTCGCCGATTCGGTGGGTTCGAGTCGTTGCAACTGGAGATCCGCGACGTCGCCACGTCTGGCAGTCACCGAGAGGCGGCCGTGATCCTCGGGCTCCCGGAGGCGGGTGGCGCGGCCGCCGGCACGGACGCCGTGGACGCCATCGCGATCGCTGGGGCTCCCGCATGACGCGCCGCACCGGCGCCGTGCGCGGCACCCGCGACCCGTACGGGCTGGGACCGGCTCGCGACTACATCGCGCCCGTCGTCGCCGGCGTCGCCCTCCTGGTCGTGGCCGCAATGACGTTCAGCCTGATGAACAACCAGGTGCCGTTCGGCATCGGAAAGAGTGGCAACGGCAGCAATCCGGGCCCGAACCGAACGCCGGCGCCGTCGAACGTCGTCATCGTCGAGCCGGAGGTCACGTTTCCGGGGTCGATCGTCTACGCGAAGGCCGGCAACGTCTGGATCCAGACAGGGAAGGACGTCCGCCAGCTGACCGACGCGGGCGTCGACTCCATGCCCAGCTTCTCGCCGGACGGCGATTGGGTCTACTTCATCCGCGAGCAGACAGGCAAGGGGCTGTACCCGCTGAAGGGCCGGCTCACCTGGTATGACCTC
This sequence comes from Chloroflexota bacterium, assembly GCA_031369845.1. Classification (GTDB taxonomy): domain Bacteria; phylum Chloroflexota; class Limnocylindria; order Limnocylindrales; family CSP1-4; genus CF-46. The sequence continues at coordinate 2,159 of JANMPL010000542.1, read as the reverse complement.
TCGACGCCGGAGCTCCTGCGCATCCCGAGCGATGGCAAGGGCAAGATCGAGGGCATCGTCAACGGCCGGATCAAGAACGGGCGATCCCTCGGGTTCTTCTGGATCCGCCAGCCCGTGTTGTCACCGAACGGGCACACGATTGCGGTCGTATCGGATGGCACCGATCCCGGCGCAAGCGACATCGTCATGCAGTTCTACGACACGAAGACGAAGAAGTTCACGAAGCTGAAGCTTGCCGAGTCCTCGACACTGGGCCACCAGGACCCGGCGTGGATGCCGGATGGGAGCTATCTCCTCTTCGTGAAAAACGGCCGCGACGGTAGCCGCGGAGCACCCCAGATCATCAAGTACAACCCCGAAAACCAGAAGTCGTTCACGGTAACCGGGCCGGGCTACCTCTCGCCCGCACCGTCGCCGGCCGGGACGTACATCGCCGCGACCCGGACCGACAGCTACGGCACCGACGTCGTCATCCTGGACGCGGCGACCGGCGCCGAGATCCTCCGGGTCACCGATGACGCGGGCTCGTTCTCGCCGGCCTGGTCGCCGGCCGGCGATGCGATCGCGTTCCTTCATCTCGACGGCAACATCGTCGACCTGAAGATGGTGACGCTCGATGGCGCGCCGGGCAGCTGGACCGTCGCCGAGACCACGTCGCTGACCGAGGTCTCGGGGCTGGACGCGGCATCGCGACCGGGCTGGTTCGTCCCGCCAGGCGAGTTGCCCGCAGCGCCCAGTGTCGCGCCGAGCTCCGCTCCGGCCTCCTCCGCGCCGGCGTCGACGGCCCCTTGACCTCGGGGCCGGCAGCCGCCGGTGGGCCAGGGGACAGCTATCTCGAACGACTCGCTCGCCGCTCGGCTCTGACGCGGACGGTGCTCTGCGTCGGGCTCGATCCGGACCCGGCGAGCTTGCCGGAGGGATTCGGCCAGGACCTCGCGGGCATCGAGCGGTTCGCCCGACTCGTCCTCGAGGGGGCCACCCCGTTCGCCGCCGCCGTCAAGCCGAACCTCGCGTTCTTCGAGGCGTTCGGATCCGCCGGCCTCGCCGCGCTCGAGCGGCTCCGGGCCGTGATCCCGTCCGACGTCCCGGTGATCATGGATGCGAAGCGCGGCGATATCGGAACGACCGCGGCCCGGCAGGCCGTGGCGCTGTTCGATGCGCTCGGGGCCGACGCCGTGACCGTCAACCCCTATCTCGGCGGGGAGGCAGTGGCGCCGTTGCTCGAGCGACTCGATCGGTTTGCGTACGTCCTTTGTCGGACCTCGAATACGGGCGCCGGCGAGCTCCAGTCCCTGATCGTGGCCGCCGCCGAAGACGCCGGGGGCGGCGGCGCTCCGCAGGAGCCGCTCTACGCCCGCGTCGCCCGACGAGCCCGGCACTGGGGTCCCGGCGGCACCGTCGGCCTCGTCGTCGGAGCGACGGCGCCATCGGAGCTCCGCGAGATCCGGGCGGTCGCCCGCGGGCTGGCCTTCCTCGTGCCGGGAGTCGGCGCGCAGGGTGGCGAGATCGGGCCGGTCCTCCAGGATGGTCCGGCGACGGCGGATCCGGCCGGCGCCGGGTCCGGCGCGGGGCTCCTCGTGAACATCTCGCGCGGAATCGCCGCCGCCGCAGCCGACGCCTCCGATCCAGGGGATGCGATAGCGGCGAACGCCCGTGAATGGGCTGCCAGGCTGCCCGTGCTACCCTAGGCGCCGCGAGCGCCATCCGCCGCGCGGTCGGCTCGACGCTCACCCAAGCGAGAGGTTCAGTCGGACACGATGCCGTTCAACATCGGAGCGCCGGAGCTGATCGTCATCCTCGTGATCGCGCTGCTCGTGATCGGACCGGGCAAGCTGCCCGACGTCGGGTCGGCGCTCGGCAAGAGCATCCGCGAGTTCCGCAAGGCGTCCTCCGACGTGCAGGACGCGACGAGGGTGGACGCGTCACCGATCCCCCCGGCGGCCAACACGCTCAATTCGCAGCCCCAGGCCACGCCAAACGAGTCGACGACCGAGTCGCATCCGTAGCCCGAAGGTCGACTGGCCGCGATGACTGACGTCGACGCCCTGCGTGAGGGCGGCGTCCCGGAACGGCTGCCGACGCCCCCGAGCCCCGCGCCCGGGGCCGGCGCGCCGGAGGCCGAAAAGGTCATGTCCCTCGTCGATCACCTCGGCGAGCTC
>JANMPL010000523.1:0-6005 GCA_031369845.1 Chloroflexota bacterium | reverse complement strand
CCGCTCGTTACGGCGCCTCGGCGCAGCCGGCAGAGGCCGGCGAACGCGACGCCCACGAGCCAGGCCACCATCACGCCCCCACCGGCGCCGACGCCCAGCGAGCCCAGACCGTCGCCCAGCCGGTCAAGGTCGACAACGATCTCTACGTCCGCGACTACTCGAGGTGCATCCTCTGCTACAAGTGCGTCGAGGCCTGCGGCGAGGACGCCCAGAACACGTTCGCGATCGCCGTCGCGGGTCGCGGGTTCGATGCCCGCATCTCGACCGAGGAGGCTGTTCCGCTACCCGATTCGGCGTGCGTCTACTGCGGCAACTGCATCGGCGTCTGCCCGACCGGGGCGCTGATGTTCAAGTCCGAGTTCGACATGCGCGCCGCCGGGACCTGGGACGAGAGCAACCAGACTGTGACCGAGACGATCTGCCCCTACTGCGGTGTCGGTTGCGCCCTCAACTTGCACGTTCAGGACAACACGATCGTGAAGGTCGATTCGCCGCTCGATTCGTCGGTGACCGACGGCCATCTCTGCATCAAGGGCCGCTTCGGCTTCCAGTTCGTCCAGAACCGCGGGCCCCGGCAGGGCGACTGACGCCTCAGCCGAGCCCGAGAAAATCCCCCAGGTCTATCCGCTCGTCGTGGGCGTAGATGTTGAAGCCGTCGCCGCGTAGGAACCCGACGAGCGTCACGCCCAGCCGGTCGGCCGCCTCGACTGCCAGGTCGGACGACGCCGAGACCGCGCAGATGATCGGGATGCCGGCGACGGCGGCCTTCTGGACGATCTCGAAGCTCACCCGGCCGCTGACGACGAGGATCCGTTCATGGAGCGGCATCGTCTTCGCGAGGACCTGTGAGCCCACCAGCTTGTCGAGCGCGTTGTGACGCCCGACGTCCTCGCGCACCTCGAGGAGCTCGCCGGCCGGCGTGAACAGCCCCGCGGCATGGAGTCCGCCGGTCTCGTCGAAGGCCCGCTGAGCGGCGCGGAGCAGGTCCGGGAGGGCGAGGACGACGCGGCGCGGGACGACCGGACCGGGCGGCAGCGGGTCTGAGCGGACTGCGACTTCGTCGAGCGAGGCTTTGCCGCAGATCCCGCACGAGGCGGTCGCGACGAAGTGGCGCTCGGCGACGACGGACGCGTCGAATGCTCGGGCTAGGCGGACCGTGACCCGATCGTCGGGCTGGTTCATCTCGGCCGGGTCGCCGCGCTCGATCTTGAGAACCTCGGGACCATCGATCAGCCCTTCAGTTCGCAGGAAGCCGACGGCCAGCTCGTCCTCGAATCCTGGCGTTCGCATCGTGACGGCCACGGCGACAGGGTCCTGACCGGGCCCGGCGGCTCGGATCTCGAGCGGCTCCTCGCCGACGACCCGGTCGGCCCGGTACTCGAGCTCCGAGCCGCGCACGGCCACGATCCGGGTCGTCGTGATGTGGCGGGTCGGCGGCAGGAGATCGGCCATGGCTGACAGTCTAGGCGCGCTCAGGGCGACGAGGCGACGAGCCTGCCCCAGGCGGACGCCGGGACATCGGCCAAGGATGCATCATTCGCCGATGACGGCCGACGACGCCTTGACGCAGGCCGAACTGGTCTTCCTTGCCGCGGCCCGATCGGCGGTCCTCGGGACGGTGGCCGCGGATGGCCGGCCGCGACTCGTCCCGATCTGTTTCGCGTTCGACGTGGACGGGCCCTTGCGCATCTGGACGCCGCTCGACGACAAGCCCAAGCGCGTCGCCGATCCGCGCGATCTGAAGCGCGTTCGCGACATCGCGGCCAATCCGGCCGTGTCCCTGCTGGTCGATGCCTGGGCGGAGGACTGGTCGGCGCTCGGGTGGCTCCGGCTGGATGGCCGCGCGGAGCTCATCGAGCCCGGTTCTTCGGCCTCGGAGGAGCATGCCGTGGCCGTCGCCGGGCTGCGTGCCCGGTACCCGCAATACGCCAGCCACGCCCTGGAGCGGCGCCCGATCATCAGAATCGTCATCGAGGGTCACCGCAGCTGGGGCAATCTCGGCAGCGGCTCGGACTAGAGACTCGCGAGACAGAGTTGCGGCGGTCCGGGAGCACACTCTGCGGGTGCGCAAAACCTGCACCTTCGCTCTGGTTGCGCTGGTCATTGCCGTTTCCGCGTGCGGTCCCACCTCGACGGCCTCCTCGTCGGCCGAACCGGGCCAGGCAAGCGCGTCGCCGTCGGTCGCCTCCGAAGCCGCGACCCAATCGCTCCCGAGTCCCAGTCCGAGCGCATCCGCGGCGGTCACGACCCTGGCTTCGGGCGCTGCCTTGCCGGCATGTCTCCCGGCGGCGCCAGAGGCCTCCGCCACCGTCGCCTTCGTTGCCGCGGGTAATGCCTGGGCCCTTGACCCGAGCGGCACCAACCTGACGTGCCTGTTCGCGGTCGCGGATTCGGGGCCGTTCGCGTGGGGTCCCCTCGGCGACCGGGCACTCCTGGCTGGGCTCGAGGTGAAGGGCGTCGGCGACGGACCCAGCCTTTCGCCGACCGACGAGGCCTATTCGACGATCACCTGGAGCAGGCCGACCGGAAAGTCGATTGTGTACGCGCCTGACGGCGGCACGCGCCTTGAGAAGGTGCATCTGGACGGGACGGCGACCCAGGACGTAACCCCGCTCCCCTCGTCGACGTATCTGAGCGTCGCCTACCACCCCTCGGGCGAGGCGTTCGTCTTTGTCGTGGAGCAGGGCGGCTCCGACTCGATCTGGATTTCGTCGAACATCGGAAAGACTCCAGGGCGGCTCGTCTTCACGGAGGAAGGCACGCAGTTCGGCGCGATCGGGTTCGAGGTGGACGGCAAGCACCTGCTATACGCGGCGCAGCACGCGGACAACCACGCCGACCTGCATCGGATCGACGTTACGGACCCGACCAAGGCGCCGATCGCGTGGTCCGGGCCGGTCGGGCCGATGATCCTGGACATCCAGCCGGGTCTCGAAACCGGGACCGTCGCATGGACGGCGGGGACGTCCTGCGAAGACAGCGTCGCGATGGCGCAATCGCCCGCCGGAACGGTGACGGCCATCCCCGACGCGGGCGGCCCGACCCGGGCTGTCGGGTGGTTGGGCGCGACGCAGCTCCTCGTCGCGACCGGCGGCTGCGGCGGGCGGCTTGACCTGTCGGTCGTCGACGTCTCAATCGGCTCGATCGCGCCGCTGGTCTCAGGAGTCGACGCCGCCGCCGTGCGGACGCCGGTGCCGACACCGCCGGCTCGGCTGCCGGCATCGGTCGCGACCCTGGGCAGCGGCTTCAGCTGATAAGCGCGACAGCGGCGGCCGGTCGGCCGCCATCGATGACCTAGCGGTCCAGGAACAAGGCCCCGGCAATCGGTCGCAGGCAATGCGTCGAGCTCATCGCCTCGTGGTAGCCGCCGGCGTTCAGGATCGCGACGATGTCGCCTTCGTTGACGGGCTGGATTGGGTAGTCCTCGGCGAACACGTCGCCCGCCTCGTTGATGTGGCCGGCCACGGTGACGACCTCGGTGCGCGGCGCGTCGGCCGCCCGGCACACGACGATCTCCTGGGCGTAGCGGTAGATGAAGTACGAGCAGTTCACGTTCCAGCCGAGATCGAGGCCGACGAACTGCGTCCCGCCGCGCTCCTCGACCGTCACGACCTCGCCGAGGAGGATCGCGGTGTCCTTCGCGATGTAGTCACCGGGCTCGCAGCCGATGACGACGCCAAGCGGCCCGAGATGGCGGCCGATGACGGCGACGTAGGCATCGAGATCGACGGGCTGTTCGGCGTCTCGGGCGGGCACGCCGAGCCCGCCGCCGACGTTGACCTCGCCGATCGGATGGCCGTCGGCGATGAGCCTCGCCGTGATCTCGGCTACCCGGGCGAGCGCCGCCTCGAACGCGGCCAGCCCGTCGGCCCCGAGCCAGCCCGAGCCGGCATGGAAGTGAACCGTGTCGACCGTGATGTCGTGGCGGGCGGCCGCAGCGAGCGCATCGGGCATCCGATCCTCGTAGATTCCGAACTTCGTCGGGCGTTCGCCGCTGTATGCCAGACCGGCGTGATAGCCGGCGCCCGCGGCCGGGTTGATGCGGAGACCGATCGTCCGGCCCGGGTCCCGCCGCCCAAGGCGCTCGACCTGGCTGATCGCGTCGAGGTTGATGTGGATTGGCGGGGCGAGGAGGACGTCGAGGTCACGCTCTGAGACGTTCGTGCCGGTGAAGCTGATGTCTTCGGGCGCCCAGCCGCACTCGAGGGCGCGGGTGACCTCGCCCGGCGAGCAGGCATCGATCCCGACGAGGCCGAGCAGGACCTCGAGAACCCGCGGGTCCGGATGGGCCTTGAGCGCGAACCGGATTCTGTGACGGAGGCCGGCACGGTCGAAGGCCGCGGCGAGCCGTCGGGCATTCTCGGCGAACCTCGTCCGGTCGTAGACGAAGAGTGGCGTCCCGTGCCGGCGAGCGAGTGTCTCGGCGTCCTCTCCCGCGATCGTGAGGCGGCCGTCGCGCGCCTCGAGGCCGGGCCGAACCCACCACGGCGCGAGCGTGACGCTCATCGAATCGCGACGATCAGTGGGTGTGTTCTGGCGCGGCGGCGGAGTGGCGGTGCGACGAGCCCGACCCTGGTACCCACCGGTTGGGACCCTCGACGACGTCGACGCCAAGCGTCTCGAGCATCCGTCGTGAGGCGCTGGCGATCTCGGCGACAGCCGCCTCGAACGCGTCGGCGTTCCGAGCCGACGGCACGCGGTAGTTGCTCACCTTGCGGACGAATTGGAGAGCGGCGGCTTCGATCTCACCGGTGGTGGTATCGGTGTCTGATCTGCGGAGGGGTTTGATGCTGCGGCACATGGCCGCAGGGTACCGCGCGTGCCGTCAGGGCGTGATCTGCGGCCGGACAGCGCACTGGCCGAAGAACAGCACGAACGAGAGAACCACGAAAGCCGCGAAGCCGATCCCGCAGACGATCGCGGCCGACACGACCGCGAGACCAGCCGCGACGCGACGTGATCGGTCGAGATCCAGGGCCGCCCCCGCGGCCAGCACAGCTCCGAACAACGTCACGCCGACGATCGTGCTCGTCGCGATGACCGAGGCCAGTGGCGCCGGGCGACCGACGGCCGCGCACTGGCCGGCGAGCGACACCCAGATCGGCCAGCCGACGGCAACGCCCCCACCGAGGCCGACGAGCGCGGCGAGGAACGGCCGACCCCAAGGTCCGAGGCGGCCGCCGGCCCAGGCGGTCACCACCGGAAGCATGAGGGTCATCGGCACGGCGACGAGCCAACCGAGCTTCGCCTTGTCGAGCGGCCCGATCGTGCCGACGGCGTCGATCGCGGCCCACACGAACACGGTCGCGACAAGCCCGAGGACCGGTATGGCGAAGAGCAGCCAGGCCGGCAGGTCGGATCGGTCGGTCGCTCGTGCCATCCGGGCCGATCCTACGCCTGCTCGACGCTTGGGCGCCGTGGCCGGAACGCTTGAATCGCCAGCAGCGATGGAGCGTGCGTGCCGCCGTTGGTCGATACTCGCGGCGTCCCCGCAACGACGCCCGTTGATCGGCGTCAGCGATGGCCCCGGGGCGACGCTCCAGGCCCTCGGCACCTGGACGGCCACAATTCATCGCCGACAGGGATCACCCGAGATTCCGCGAAGCCGCAGATAAGCGCGCGCGAGTTCAATGCGCACATGACCGCGCCTGGGACAACACGGCTGCAGCAGGAAGCTGAGCGACGCACCCTCGCGTTGCTTCGCGACGTCGGCGAGACCTACCGCACGGCGCGAGAGGACGCCGGCCTCAGCCAGCGTCAGATCGCGGTGGCTGCGGGTATCTCCCAGTCCTATCTCGCAGAGATCGAGGCGGCAATAGCTGAACCAAGCCTTGCGGTTGTCGTCGCGCTGGCGAAGGCGCTCGGCGGAGATGCGTCGTTCCGTTTCTTTCCAGGAACCGGTCCGCATGTTCGCGATCGAATCCAGGCGCCGATGGTCGAGGCGATGCTTCGCATCCTCCATCCTCGTTGGTCCCGGTTTCCGGAAGTTCCCGTTCGGAGGCCGG
>JANMPL010000501.1:0-4860 GCA_031369845.1 Chloroflexota bacterium | reverse complement strand
TCCATCCGCTCCATGGCAACGTCGACACCCGAATCCGCCGGCTCGATGTGGGAGAGACGGATGCGCTTGTGCTCGCGTGCGCGGGCCTGGACCGGATGGGTCTTGGTGATCGGATCGCCGAGCGTCTCGAGCCCGACATCGTGCCGCCGGCGCCCGGCCAGGGCGCCATCGCGGTGCAAATCCGACAGGACGACGCCCGGATGCTCTCGGTGGCCGCCGCCATCGACGACCGACCCACGCGCCTGGCCGTCGAAGCCGAACGCGCGTTCCTGAGTGCATCGGGCGGGGGCTGCCGCGCTCCGATCGGCGCCCTGGCGACGATCGATGGCGACGAGCTCGAGCTCCTCGGCGGCTATGCCAGCCCGGACGGCTCGCGTACCGTCGTCGCCCGCCGCCGTGGTCCCGTCGCGGCTGGCGAGGATCTCGCTCGCGAGCTCGCGGGCGAGCTCAACTCGGGCGCTCGGATTCGACCGTCGACCGGTCGAATCGAGCCGGACAGGCCGCGCTCGATGGCTCGCCGTGTCCTTGTCACGCGAGCTGCTGACCAAGCAGGTGAGCTGCTGTCAGCGCTGCGCGACGCAGGCGTCGATCCCGTCCCGGTTCCAGCGATCGTCGTCGAGTTCGAACGCCCGCGCGGCGACCTCGACGCTGCCGCAGGACTGCTTCATACGTACCGCTGGGTGGTCATCACAAGCGCGAACGGCGCACGGGCGATCCTGAAAGCCGCCGAGCGGATCCTGACCGAGCTCGGAGCTTCGTCCTGGGCGGCCATCGGACCGGCCACGAGTGCAATCCTCGAGCACGAGGGCATCGAGGTTGCGTTCCAGCCAACCTGGCGCAGCGGAGTCGCCATGGCCGCTGAGCTACCGGTTGTCGCCGGCGACCGGGTCCTCGTCGTTCGCGGCGATCTTGCCGACGAGCAGCTGGCGGTCGCCTTGCGGGCACGGGGGGCCGAGGTCGACGACGTGATCGCCTACCGAACGCGCGAGGCACCGGAGAGCTCGCGCGGGCTCCTGCGCACGGCCGTCGCGGATGGACCGATCGCGGCGGTCGTGTTCACCAGTGGCTCGACCGTCCGAGGCCTGGTGGCGCTGGGGCGCGACGAATCGATCGACGTCCTCGCCTTCCCGTCCGTATGCATCGGTCCGGAGACGGCCGATGAGGCACGCGCGGCAGGATTCCGGATCCTCGCGGTGTCGCCGACGCCGGCCGCGGCCGCGCTTGCCGCAGCCACCGCCCGGGTCCTCGCTCTCCAGCCACAGGAGATCTCATGACGCTCGAACTCGAACCACCGCCCTCGTCCCCGTCGCTTTGGTCGACCACGACAGCGACCGTCCGACTCCGCCGGCTTCGACGCACACCAGCGCTGCGGGCCTTGGTCCGGGAGACCCGCCTTCATCCGTCGATGCTGGTCGCCCCACTGTTCGTCCGCCCCGGGTCCGGCGTTCGCGATCCGATTGCGTCGATGCCCGGCCAGGCCCGGCTGTCGCCCGATCTCGCGGCTCACGAGGCGGCCCGCCTGGCGGAGCTCGGTGTGGGCGGCGTACTCCTGTTCGGCCTGCCGGAGGCGAAGGACGCTGTCGGCTCCGGGGCATCGGCCGACGATGGGATCGTCCAGGACGCGTTCGGCCGAATCCGAGCGCTCGAGCTGCCGCTCGTGGCGATCGCCGACACATGCCTGTGCGAGTACACCGACCACGGCCACTGTGGCCCGCTAGCTTCCGACGGAAGCGTCGACAACGACGCGGCCCTCGTCCGGCTCGCCGAGACGGCCGTGACCCAGGCCCGGGCCGGCGCCGAGATCGTCGCGCCGAGCGCGATGATCGACGGCCAGGTCGGAGTGATCCGTGCCGCCCTTGACGCCGAGGGTTTCAGCCAGACCGCGATCATGGCCTACGCGTCGAAGCACGCCTCGGCCTTCTATGGGCCGTTCCGGGAGGCCGCGGACAGCGCACCCGCTTTCGGCGACCGACGGGGCTACCAGATGGACCCTGCCAACGGCCGCGAAGCGCTCCACGAGATGGCGCTCGACGTGACCGAGGGCGCCGACATCCTGCTCGTCAAGCCGGCGCTGCCGGGCCTCGACCTTGTCGCCGCGGCACGAGCGCGATTCGATCTGCCGATCGCCGCCTACCAAGTTTCCGGGGAGTTCGCGATGATCGCCGCCGCCGCCGAGCGCGGCTGGCTCGACGGGCGGCGGGCGATGACCGAGGCCGTCACCGCGATCGTCCGGGCGGGCGCCGGGATCATCATCACCTACGCCGCCGCGGATCTCGCTACCTGGCTTCGCGAGGAGAGAGATCGATGAGCGGCGACGACCAGATCTATATCCAGGCCCTCGCCCTGGGGCTCGATCCCGCGTGGCGGCATCGGAGCAACGAGGAGCGCCACGACGACGGCTGCCGGTTCGCCGAGGCCGAGACGGCTGCGGAGCCCGAAGGCGTCCGTAGCATCACCTACTCGTCGGTCGGGCTCGAGCCCGGAGTCGACCTCCTGTTCTGGCGCATGGCACCCACAGTCGATGCCCTGGAAGCATCGGCGGCCGGTCTGCTGCGGGCCGGGCTCGGGCGCTGGCTGACCGTCCGACACTCGCTGATCGGGCGAATCGGTCCATCCCAGTACGTCAGAAAGCCCACCGACCAGGAGCAGTCGCTCTTCGCGGGCGATCGCTCGCGCTACCTCGTCGTCTATCCGTTCACCAAGAGCACCGAGTGGTACCTCCTCTCGAAGGAGGTGCGGCAGGGGATCATGAACGAGCACATGCGGGTCGGCCACGAGTACCCGATGATCCGGCAGGCGCTGGCGTACTCGCTCGGGCTCGACGGCCAGGACTTTGTCGTCGCCTACGAGACCGACGATCTCGTCGCCTTCGGCGATTTGGTCCGGGCACTGCGATCCACCGAGAGCCGGCGCTCGACCGTGAGCGACACACCGATCCTGCTGGGAATCCACCGTCCGATGGACGAGATCCTCGGCCTGCTGGGCGCACCGTGACGGCTCGAACGGCACTGGGTTCGAGGGGTGCGGCGCTCGTTGAGCGCGCCGAGGCGCTCTTCCCCGGCGGGGTCAACAGCCCGGTCAGGGCCTTCCGGACGGTCGGCCGGCCGCCGCTTGTCCTCGAGCTTGGCGAGGGAGCGTACGTCTGGGACGCCGACGGGCGGCGCTTCGTCGATTACATTGGCGCCTGGGGTCCGGCGATCCTCGGCCACGCTCATCCGGCGGTCGTCGAGGCGGTCGCGGGCGCCGCGCGGAATGGTTTCGCCCTCGGCGCCACCCATCCCCTCGAGATCGAGCTCGGCGAGGCGATCCGGCGGGCCATGCCGTCCATCGAGCGCCTGCGCTTCACCTCGTCGGGCACCGAGGCCGTCATGAGCGCCCTTCGTGTGGCACGTGCAGCCACGGGCCGGGATCTCGTCGTCAAGTTCGCGGGCGCCTACCACGGCCACTCGGACGGTTTGCTCGTCGAGGCCGGGTCCGGTCTCGCGACCCAGGCGATCGCCGGTAGCGCCGGCGTGCCCGAGGCGGTCGCGGCGACCGCCATCGTGCTGCCGTACAACGACCCCAGCGCGGTCACCGAGGCCTTTGCGGCACAGCCGGGCCGGATCGCGGCGGTCATCGTCGAGCCGGTGATCGCCAACGCTGGCGTCATCCTCCCCGCGCCTGGCTTCCTCGAGCATCTGCGCGAGGTCGCGGACGCCGGCGGCGCCCTGCTCGTCTTCGATGAGGTGATCACCGGGTTCCGGCTCGGCCGGGGCGGAGCCCAGGCGCTGTTCGGCGTAACGCCCGACCTGACGACACTGGGCAAGATCATCGGTGGCGGGATGCCGATCGGGGCCTACGGCGGCCGGGCGGATCTCATGGAGCTCGTCGCGCCGGCGGGTCCCGTCTACCAGGCCGGCACGCTGTCCGGCCACCCGCTCTCGATGGCCGCGGGCATCGCCACGCTCGGCGAGCTCGACGAGGAGCTCTACGCGGCCCTTGAGGAGTCGGCCGGGGCGCTCGCAGCAGGGCTCACCGAGGCGGCGACGAGGGCGGGCAGGAAGGTGGCCGTTGCCCGGGTCGGATCGTTGCTGACGGTCTTCTTCCGGTCGACTCGGCCGGTCGACGCCGCCGAGGCGCTCGCCTCCGACCGCGAGGCGTACGCCCGGTTCTTCGGCGCGATGCTCGATCAGGGCATCCTGCCGCCGCCCTCGCAGTTCGAGGCGTGGTTCGTGTCGATGGCCCACCGCCCGGACGACATCGAGGCCACGCTCGACGCCGCTCGAAAGGCCTTCGCCGCATGAACGATCGCTTCCTGCGCGCCTGCCGCCGCGAGCCGGTCGACGCCACGCCGGTCTGGTTCATGCGGCAGGCCGGTCGGAGCTTCGCCGCGTACAGGAGTCTCCGCGAGCGCTACGGGATCCTGGAGCTCGCCAAGACGCCGGAGCTGTGCGCCGAGGTCACCCTCATGCCCGTCCGCGAGCTGGGCGTCGACGCGGCCGTCCTCTTTGCCGACATCATGCTGCCGCTCGAGCCGATGGGCGTGGGTCTCCGGATCGAGCCCGAAGTCGGGCCGATCATCGAGCGGCCGATCCGGTCCGCGGCCGACGTCGAGGCGCTCCGGCCGTTCGATCCAGCCGAGGTGTCGTTCACCCTCGACGCCATCCGCCTCGTGCGCCGCGAGCTCGACGGCAAGGCCGGCGTCATCGGCTTCTCGGGCGCTCCGTTCACGCTTGCCTGCTATCTCATCGAGGGTCGCCCGTCGCGCGACTACGCCCTTGCCAAAGCGTTCATGTACCGCGAGCCGGAGGCGTGGCATGGCCTCATGGAGCGGCTGTCGACGATGGTCGTCGCCTATCTCCGGGCCCAGGTCGAGGCCGG
>JANMPL010000491.1:0-7265 GCA_031369845.1 Chloroflexota bacterium | reverse complement strand
TTCATGCAGGCCGAGCTCGAGCGGCTGGCCACCCGTGGCCAGAGCGCCCGGGGCGATGACGCGGGTGGCCCCGACGCCCGGGCGGCCGATACCGGCGACGACGAGGTCGCCTGACGTGGCCGTCGGCCAACCATCCGGCGCTGCGGTCGGCTCCACCACGTTCCGTGTCGCGACAAACGCGGACCTCGGCGCCTGTGCCGCGATCTGGCGGACCTCGATCAACGACTACACCAACCGCCTCAACCTGCCGGAGATCCCGGACGACCTCGCGGCCGTTCTCCGCCTCTACACCCACCTCCGTTCGACGGATCCCGACGGCTTCGTCGTCGCGGAGCAGGCCGATGGAAGCGGCGAACCGCGGATCGTCGCGTTCGTCTCAGCGCTGCGTCGCGGCCCGCTCTGGTTCCTGTCCATGCTGTTCGTGTTGCCGGAGATGCAGGGCAAAGGGTTCGGCCGGGCCCTTATCGAGCAGGTGCTGCCAGCGGCTGGGACCGCGTCGCTGGCAACATGTACAGACAGCGTCCAGCCAATCTCGAACGCGCTCTACGCGTCGCTCGGGATGGCGCCCCGGTTGCCGCTCCTGCGGCTCGTAGGCCTGCCCGACCGGCGGCACGAGCTGCAGCCGCTCCCCAACGGCATCCGGGCCGTGCCGTTCGACGAGATTCGGGACGGAGCGGCCGACGGGCTGAGAGCAAGCGCCCTCGACGACGAGGTGGACGCCCTCGATCGCGATGTAGTCGGCTTCGCGCATCGCCAGGATCACGACCTGGTCCGACGGGAGGGACGGATCGGGTTTCTCTACGTCGGCGCGGGCGGCGCCACGGTCGGCTACGGCTATGCCTCGGAGTCGGGTCGCGTCGGCCCGATCGCCGTTCGCGATGCGGCTCTTCTCGATCCGCTCGTCGGGCACCTGGTTACGACCGTGGCGCCGCGCGGCGCATTCGGCATCTGGCTGCCCGGCGCGGCCGTGACGTCAACGACATCGCTGCTTCGGGCGGGATTCCAGATCGACGGCTTCCCGGTCCTCCTCTGCTGGGACCAGCCGCTGGTAGATTTCTCGCGCTACGTTCCGCTATCACCTGGGCTACTTTGAACCTGCACCCTCCCCGACGAATCGACGCTCGCCCTCCGAGGTCTGAGGCTTCGCTCCGCGAAGCCATCGGCCCGAGGACTGCCTCGTGGTAGCCTCATTTCCGACGTGGCTCCCCCTGCCGTGCCCTCGGACGAAGCCTCGGTGATGCGAGCTGGCGGCCCAAGCCGCCATCGACGAAGTCCACGGAGCCGAACGTGACCCTAACCCCCACCCCGACCGCCTCTGCGCGCTCGTTCCGCCGACGCCTCCTCGGCAGGGGCCGCGATCAGGCCGCGGCCGACCGGGCGGTCCTCGTGCTCCACGATGTCACGAAGATCTATCCGAACGGGAAGACCGCCCTCGAGGATGTCGACCTCGTCATCCCGGAGGGCGACTTCGTCTTTCTCGTCGGCCCCTCAGGTGCCGGCAAATCGACCTTGATCAAGCTCCTCATCCGGGACGAGGTGGCGACCCACGGAGCCGTCATCCTCGACGGCCAGGACCTGGCCAAGCTGCCCCGGCGACACGTCTCCAAGGTCCGTCGCAAGATCGGGATCGTGTTCCAGGACTTCAAGCTCCTGCCGACGAAATCGGTTTGGGAGAACGTCGCGTTCGCGCTCGAGGTCACCGGCACCCCGCGCCGGCGAATCGGGCCTGCCGTCGACCGCGTACTCGCTCTCGTCGGGCTGACCGCGCAGCGGGCCCAGCTACCGGCCCAGCTGTCGGGCGGCGAGCAGCAGCGAACGGCGATCGCCCGGGCCCTCGTCCACGACCCGCGCCTCGTCATCGCCGATGAACCGACCGGCAACCTCGATCCGCTCATCAGCTGGGAGATCATCCAGCTCCTCCTGCGAATCAACGACCTGGGCGTGACCGTGATGATGGCGACCCACAACGCCGACGTGGTGACGGCCCTCCGCAAGCGCGTCGTGGCGCTCGAAGAGGGACGGATCATCCGCGACGAGGTCGGCGGCATCTACCACCGCGTGGACTGAGGCGCGACCCGATGTTGACGTTCGTCGTCTTCAGCCTCAAGCGTGCCTGGCAGGGTTTCTGGCGGAACGCCCTGATGAGCATCGCGGCCACCGCCACGATGGTCCTGATGCTCATGCTCCTCGCCGGCTTCTGGATCCTCCGGACAGGTCTCCAGGCGGGCCTCGACTACACGGAATCGAAGGTCGAGGTCGTGGCGGACCTCAAGGACAAGACCAAGCCCGACGAGGTCGCGGCCATCACCGACCGCCTCGTGAAGCTACCCGAGGTCGACTCTGTCCATTACGTCAGCCGGGAGGAGGCCCTCGCCAACTATCGGGCGTCGCTCGAGGAGCAGGGCGAAGAGGACTACACGAAGTTCCTCAATGACAATCCGCTGCCCGCCAGCCTCGAGGTCAAGCTCGTCGATGCGAGCGTGTTCAGCAACGTCGTCGAGCTCCTCAGGGCAGAGCCAGCCGTGGACAAGGTCAAGGAGCAGCAAACAACGGTCGACAGCCTGCTGACGATCACGAACGTGCTGAGTACCGCCGGCACCGTCGTCTTGTTCATCATCGCCTTCATCGTCCTGTTCATCATCGTCAACACGATCCGGCTGGCCGTTGTCGCGCGGGCCGAGGAAATCGAGATCATGCGGCTGGTCGGCGCGTCGGACGCGTTCATCCGCTGGCCGTTCGTGTTCGAGGGCGCGATGGTGGGGCTGCTCGGTGCGGCATTGACGCTCGGGTTGCTCTATGTCGCCGCCGAGCCGATCGGAAGGTTCATGATCGGCTTCTTCACGGTCCTGCCGCTGACATTCGGGACCCTCACGCGCGACCTCGTCGTCCTGGTCGCGGGCGCGGGCCTTGGGCTTGGCATCCTGGGGTCGTGGTTGTCGGTCCGGACGTACCTCATCAAGTAACGCCGCAACTGGTCCCGCGACTGGGCCCGCATCCGGCCGTTGAGCGTCGCACGTAGCATCCCATGAGGCGGTGTACCCTTACCGCCCCGTTGCACCCGAAACCGGAGAACCCACGCCCCCGATGCTCCCCACGGACCCCGCCTCGACCGAGCAAGGGCCCGGCCTGACCTACGAGCAGCCTCCCGTGCGCCCCGTCTCCCCGGTCGGGACTGCCCGGCGCGGAGCGCCGATCCTCGCGCTCGCCGTCGCTCTCGTGGCAGTCCTCGCAGGCGGGGCCCTCTTCATGTCGGGCTTCCTCGTCGGCCAGCGCTTCACCGACCAGCCGGGCACGCCCGGCGGTCGGGCCGACATCTTTCAGCCCTTCTGGGACACCTTCCAGACGATCGAGCGGCGATACGCCGGTGGCGAGATCGACGATCAGCTCCTCGTCCGAGGCGCCATCCGCGGCATGGTCGATGCCCTGGGCGATCCCTACTCCTCGTACCTCACCCCCGAGGAATACCAGTCCGGCCTCCAGGATCTGTCGGGCCAGTTCGAGGGCATCGGGGCGGAGATCGGGACGAGGACCGCAACGGGCGAGACTAGCGACTGCGCGACGCTCGGCCCGGAGTGCATCCTCATCGTCGTCAGCCCGATCGAGGGTTCGCCGGCACAGAAGGCAGGCCTCCTGGCAGGCGACTCGATTCTCGCGGTCGATGGCGCAGGACTCGACGGCCTGACGGTCGACGGGGCGCGCGACAAGATCCGCGGCAAGAAGGGCACGGAGCTCGTCCTGACGATCAAGCGGGGCGAGGATGCCGCGTTCGACGTCCCGATCATCCGCGACGTCATCGTCCAGCGGGAAGTCATCGACGAGGACCTCGCCGGCGGCACGATCGGCCACATTAAGGTCACCGGCTTCTCCGACAACGCGGCGACGCAGTTCCACGATGCGCTCGAGGCCGATATCAAGGCCGGCCGCAAGAAGATCATCCTCGACCTCCGAGGAAACCCCGGCGGCTACGTCACGGCCGCCCGGCGGATCGCCTCAGAGTTCATCGATTCGGGCCCGATTTTCTGGGAGCAGACGGCCGACGGCAAGCAGGAGGCGACCGACGCCTCATCGGGCGGCATCGCGACCGACGCGGGCGTCCAACTCATCGTCCTCGTCGACCGGGGCAGCGCATCGGCGAGCGAGATCGTGGCGGGTGCCCTCCAGGACCGCAAACGGGCGACGATCGTCGGTGAGACGACGTTCGGCAAAGGCACCGTCCAGCAGTGGATCGAGCTGCCGAACACCGGGGCCCTGAAGCTGACGATCGCTCGCTGGCTCACTCCCGACAAGCGCTGGATCCACCAGAAGGGGATCGTCCCGGACGTATCCGTTACCCTGCCCACCGAACCCGTGCCGGACCAGGATCCAGCGCTCGACAAGGCCGTCGAGATCCTGGGCAAAGCGGGGGTCACCGGCCGGGCAGCCTGACGAGGGCTCCTCTCTTGCACGCGACGCGGCCATCAGGTACGGTTGCGGCGAACGAAAGGAGGTGATGTGCAGTGATCGACAGTACGCGTAGCTGCACCACCTCGCAGGAGATGGCCGTTTAAGCGGACACCCTGTGGGTGGTAAGCAACCGAACGCCGGTCCGATGAGGACCGGCGTTCGTGCGCCCGGGGCTGTCGCGGCTGGACGCCCATGGCCGCGTTGAACCCTGTGCTCCTCGCTCACGCACCATGGGGTGCGTTCGCTCCGGTGCTCAGGCTCGCCTTGCCATGACCGCCCAATCGCGACGATCGCAGATAGGGCAGGATGAACCAGTGGAAGAGCACACCATTGCCCTCAATCGGCGGGCGCGGCATGAATTCAGCATCGAGGACACGTTCGAGGCGGGCATCGTCCTGACCGGAACGGAAATCAAGTCGATCCGAGCCGGCAAGGTCAACCTCGCCGATGCGTATGCGCGCATCGAGCGTGACGAGGCGTGGCTCATCGGTGCCCACATCGCGCCCTTCGAGCAGGCCAACCGCTACAACCACGAGCCGAAGCGCACGCGGAAGCTGCTGCTCCATCGGGGCGAGATCGACGAGCTCCTCGGCAAGACGAAATCGAAGGGGCTGACGATCGTGCCGCTCCGCCTCTACCTGACGGGCAAGGGCCGGGCGAAGCTCGAGCTGGGTCTCGCCCGCGGCAAGCAGCTCCACGACCGGCGCCGCGACATCGCCGACCGCGAATCGCGGCGCGACATCGCCCGCGAGATGGCCGACGCGCAGCGCGGCCGCTAGGCGCGAGGGAGCCGGCCGGTGCAGCCCGTGACCACCCCGCCGCGTCTCGGCCGGCCGATCCGTGCCATCGACCTCCACGCCGCCGGCGAACCCGGACGGGTGATCCTCGGCGGGATCGACGGCATCCCCGACGGCACGATGTTCGAGACGATGACGTGGCTCCAGGCGAACCGCGACGACATCCGGCTGCGGATGCTGCGCGAACCTCGCGGCTACCCCGCCGCGAACTGCAATCTCGTGCTGCCGTCGTCGAACCCGGAGGCTGCCGCGGGTTACGTGATCATGGAGCAGGTCGAGTACCCGGGCATGTCGGGCACCAACACGATGTGCGTCGTGACGGCTCTCCTCGAAACAGGCGTCCTGCCGATGACCGAGCCGCTGACTGAACTGACGCTCGAAGCACCAGCGGGGCTCATTCGGATCCAGGCGACATGCGCCGACGGCAAGGTCACCGGCGTGACGTTCCGCAACGTGGCGGCCTTCGCCACGCATCTCGACGTCCCCGTCGAGGTCCCGCAGCTGGGCACCGTGACTGTCGACGTGGCCTACGGCGGCATGTTCTACGTGATCGCCTCGGCAGACGCGTTCGGGCTGCGACTCACGCCGGACGAGGGCGGCGACATCGTCCGGATCACCGAGATGATCAAGGCGGCCGCGAATGAGCAGCTCCCGGTCGTCCACCCGGAGCAGCCGGGTTTCGCCGGGATCACGATCGGCCAGCTGAGCGGGCTCGCCCACGATCCGTCGAACTCGATGCGGAACGTCGTGACCGTCTCCACGGGGACGCTCGACTGGTCGAAACCGTCGACGTGGACGGGCGCGATCGACCGATCGCCGTGCGGGACGGGGACGTCGGCGCGGATGGCGGTGCTCCACGCCACGGGACGGCTGGGGATCGGCGAGGACTTCCGGCACGAGGGGATCCTCGGCACCGTGTTCACCGGCCGGCTCCTCGAGGAGACGACCGTCGGCGATCGGGCGGCCGTCGTCCCCCAGATCACCGGCACCGCGTGGATCACCAGCATCGCCGACTACGTCATCGACCCGACCGATCCGTTTCCGGAGGGCTTCACAGTCGGGGACATCTGGTGAAGTTCGGGGTCATCGTCACGACCGGCGATCCCCGCTCCGTGGCAGATCTCGCCGCGGAGGCGGAGGCTGCCGGCTGGGATGGCGTCTTCTACTGGGACGGCGTGGCGCTCGGGGGCATGGACACGTACGACCCGTGGGTCGTCATGGCGGCGATGGCAATGCGAACGGAGCGGGTGACGCTCGGTGCGATCGTGACGCCGCCCTCGAGACGGCGGCCGTGGAAGCTGGCCCGCGAGACGATGACGCTGGACCGACTCTCGAACGGGCGGCTCGTGTTGCCAGTCGGGCTCGGGGCACTCGACGACGCGGCATTCGGGAACGTCGGCGAGCCGACCCAGGCGAAGGTCCGGGCCGAGCTCCTCGATGAGTCGCTCGAGATCCTCGAGGGCCTCTGGAGCGGCGAGCCGTACGCTCACGAGGGTCGCCATTACCGGTTCGGGCCGATGACGTTCCGGCCGACCCCGGTCCAGCGGCCGCGGATCCCGATCTGGGTCGTCGGGGCGTGGCCGAACGAGCGTTCGATGCGCCGGACGCTGCGCTACGACGGCGTGCTCGCCCAGGTCGAAGGCGCCGACGGCATCGCGGCGATCGCCGAGTACGTCTCTCGCGAGCGGCCAGTCCGGCAAACTGATCGGCCGTTCGAGATCGTCGCCCAGGGCAAGACGCCACCCGATTTGAGCCGGGCAGCGGAGATCGTCGGGCCGTTCGCCGCAGCAGGCGCGACCTGGTGGATCGACGGCGATTGGGACGGCGCGACAGTCGATTCGCTGCGGACCCGGATCCAGGCCGGCCCGCCACACCCCTGATCTCTTGGCCGATGCCGGTCGATCGGCTAGAATTCATCGGTACGTCGAACGGACGTTCGGTCCTGTGGGGATGTGTGGATTCGACAGGGCCCGGCTATCGGAGAACGCGAGCCGAGGATGCTGCTCAGGCCTCGTTAATCAGGCA
>JANMPL010000486.1:0-1639 GCA_031369845.1 Chloroflexota bacterium | reverse complement strand
CCTGGGCCTCTAGACGAATGCGGCTCCGTAGCGCGTCCGGCAGAGCGGTCGCGGCCGACCGGGATGATACCAATCACCGGCGGTTACCGCCATCTCAGAGGCGGTTCGCGTCGAGGAAGCTGCGGATCGCCTCGGCCACCTGCTGGTGGCTCTGTTCACCGATGACGAGCCCGTAGTGGGAGTGCGCCCCGAACGGCTCATACGCCGCTCCAAGCCACTCGGCGAGCCGCTCCGACGCCTCCTGTGGCACGGTCCGATCGAGGCCGCCGCCGATGACCAGGCGGGGGATCTCGACGAACGGCCGTCGATCGACCGAGACGCCCTGGAGCACCTGTCGGCGCGCCACGCCGCTCTCATGCGGCTTCTGACCGAGCAGGTGCTGGATACGCATGACGTCGTCGATCGTCAGGTCGCGATGGTCGCGCTGGAGCTTCTCCGGCAGGATCTCCCAGCCGACGAGCGACCGACCGAAGACCGGCGGGATCTCGCGAAGCTCGTGGGACCTGGCCGGCACCCGCAGGTCGCGCGGCAGCTCTGACGAGATGAGCACGATTCCCGCGACCGGCATCCGCTCGGCCGCCTTGAGGGCGAGCAACCCGCCCATCGCATGGCCGACGATCACCGTCGACGGCCCAAGACGCTCGAGCGCGGCGACAACATCTTCGGTGTACGTCTCGAACGACAGGTCGGTCGGGTCCGTGGTTCGTGACCAGAAATGGTTCTGCAGGTTGAGGGCGTGGCCCTCCCAGCCGCGGCTGGCGAAGTAGCCGAGATACCGCTCCCACAGCCACGAGCCGGTGAGCTCGCCGTGGACGAAGAGGAGCGGCTTGCGGCGCGATCTCCGTTCGGGCAGCCAGGACTCGATGTAGAGCCCCCGGTCGAGCAGCTCGATCTCGTCCTTGCGCACCGGCCGGCCGTTCGGGCTCGCTACCTGGGCGCGGGCGAGGATGTGGTCGGGAGTCATCTCGGTCATCGGCGGTTCACCATTCATGCGGGTTGATGACGAGCCCGGTTAGGGCCTTGGGATAGAAGTACGTCGATTTCTGAGGCATGACCTCGCCCGATCGGGCCACGGCCGTGATCGATGGGACCGGCGTCGGCTCCAGCAGGAAGGCGGCATCGGCTCCATCGTCGGCGCCACCCACCCGGGCGACCGCGTCGGCGACGGACTTCGTGTAGGCGATCCGCTCTCCGCCGGCCACAGCGGCATCGTCGATGCCGAATAGCCGGTCGAGCGCGACGCCGAGCAGCCACACGTCGAGTTGCCTGACTGCCGGGGCAACCCCGGCGGCATCGGCGGCGAAGGCGTGGCGACGCGCGGTGAGAATCGATCCGCCGTCTCGCGTCCAGAGCCCGATGCGGCCTGCCCCGCCGGTCGCCAGGCCGTTCCCGAACGTGCGCTCCAGCTCGGCGATCCCCGCGGGCCGTGATTCGAACAGCTCCAGCAGCGGGTCGCGGAGGCTCCCCGGCCCATCAAAGCCGAGGCCTCGGACGAGGCGGTGCGTCGGCAGCACGGTGAGCGGCTCCGACGTCGTCTCGAGGAAGAGCATGAGCAGGTAGTCGAACGCAGGGTCCTCCTCGCAGGACCGCGACATGCGCCGTTCGTCGCGATAGCGGAGGGCCGTCTCGTAGCGATGGT
>JANMPL010000042.1:0-2890 GCA_031369845.1 Chloroflexota bacterium | reverse complement strand
CCCGGCGAGCACATGCGACGAGCGATGCAGCCCGACGGCCCCGAAATGCGCGTTTGGCTCGCGGGGCATGCACGATCGACCGAAATCGGGCGAATCCGGGCTCGCTCGGCCAGATTCGGTGTCCAACTGGTCGCATGTGCTCGTGGCGCGAGAATCGGCGCGGTGAGCGAGCTGCGCTGGGCCCTGCCCCTACGCCTCGAGCGGGAGGATCGCCGGGTTGACGCCGAGGATCCCGGGCGACGCTTCGAGCTCCTCGTCGGCCTTCTCGGCCTCGCCCCGGGAGGCTGCCCGGGCCGCGGCGATCTGGACCCGCAGCAGGCGCGGCCGGCCGGCGTCGATCGTCAGCCCGGTGCCATCGGCGAGCGACACGAGGAGCCGCTCGCCAACGCAAGCGAGCTCCTCGATGTCGACTAGCCCCACGGAGAGTTCGGTGTCGGTCGGCCTGTCGGCCGGTCGGGCAAGAAGCACGAGTCGCGAGGTCGTCAGGTAGAGGCGTCCGGACAGAGCTTCGACGCCCTGCGCGGCCGAGGAGGCGGTACCCGCGCCATCCTCGCCTGCCGCACCCCCGACCCCCGAAAGGAGCGCCCTCCCCACCATTGCCCCAGGGCGCATTTCAATCAGCCATTCGTTATCGGTCAGCCGGCCGGCGATGTCCGGGTCGGGCTCGATCGTCGCCAGGCCATCGGTCCGATACCGCTCGCGAGCTGCGATCGCGTCGGCTTCATCGGCCGCCGTTCGCGCAACGATGTCGGCGGCATCACGCAGCGCAGCAGGCTGCGCCTCGGCACGGGGAAGGCGTTCTGAGTTCACGGGAGCAGCGTAGAGCGTCGGTCCGGTGTGGAGATATCGGGAGAAGTACGGATAGGGGTACGGATCGCAACCACGTGGCCCGGTGCCGTGCGGCAACGAAAACTCAGTGTACGGACCCGTGAATCCGTACCCGGATCCGTGGACCCACCGATGAACCGCAAGCGCAGTTCCGGGAGCATGACTCGGCTGTCCAGGGGGACGGCTGAGAGCGGATTCGTCACAGCGCGCTCATGGCTCCGCGTATGCGGATTCATTTCCGGCGTATCGCCGGTGATTGGGGCTCATCGATGATCACAGTCGGCACGTCTCGCCGTTCGCGGGTTACCCGCACGGTGTTGGTGGTCCTGCAGGTCTTCCTGCTCCTCTTCAGTACCATCGGGCCAGTGGCGACGTACGCCGCCGATCCGTCGCCCAGTGCGGACCCATCACCCAGCGCCGACCCGTCGCCGGCTCCTTCCGCGGAGCCATCCGCGCAGCCTTCGGCCGAGCCGACCGCCGCCCCTGATCCGACCCCGGACCCGACGCCCGCCCCGACGCCTGATCCGACCGCCGCCCCTGATCCGACCCCGACCCCGGATCCGACGCCCGCCCCGACGCCAGATCCGACCCCGCTCCCCGCCCCGACGAGTCCGTACATCGTGGCCTTCGCGGCCGGCGTGACCTCCGCCGAGCAGGTCGCGGCCATTGCCGCCGCCGGCGCGACGTCCAACGACACGATCCCCGCCCTCCGGATGCACGCCGTCAGTGCGAGCGCCGATGCCCTGACCGCCCTCCGCGCCGACGCGCGCGTCTCGAGCGTCGAGCTCGATCGCAGCCGCACCGCCGAGGCCGATCCGAACGACACCAGCTATCCAAACCAGTGGGCGCTGCCGAAGATCGGCTGGGACCAGGTCTTCGGGACCTCGATCGCCGGTTCCGCGACCGTCGCCATCCTCGACACCGGCGTCGACGGCTCGCAGCCTGAGCTCGCCGGCAAGCTCGTCGCCGGGACCTCGCTCCTCGGCACGTCGGCGACGACCGACCCGAATGGCCACGGGACGGCCATGGCCGGGATCGTCGCCGCGGGAACGAATAACGGCAGCGGCATCGCCGGCGTCGGCTACGACGGCGTGTCGATCATGCCCGTCACGGTCCTCGGTTCGGACGGAACCGGTCGCGACAGCGACGTCATCGAAGGCCTCGTCTGGGCAGCCGATCACGGCGCCGACGTCGCCCTCATGGCCTTCTCGGCGGCCGGATATTCAAGCGCACTCCAGGCAGCCATCGACTACGCATGGTCGAAGGGTGTCGTCCTCGTCGCCGCAACCGGGAACGACGGCTCCTCCTCCGCCGCGTTCCCGGCCGGCGACCGAGGTGTCGTTGGCGTCTCCAATACCGACCAATCCGATACGTTGAACGCGTCGTCCAACTACGGCGCCGATACGTTCCTTGCCGCCCCCGGGACTGACATCCTGACCGTCGTCCCGGGCGGCGGCACCACCTCGATCACAGGAACCTCCGCGTCCGCGGCGCATGTGGCCGCAGCCGCGGCTCTGCTGCGCGCGGCCGACGGATCGCTGACGAACGGCGTGATCGTCGGGCGCTTGGCGCGCACCGCCGACGCCGCTGGCACCGTGGCTCAGACGGGCAACGGCCGGCTGAACCTGGCCCGAGCGTTCTCGGATACTTCGACGGGATCCGTCCAGCCCGCCGGCGCCGCGCCGGTCGGGGACGGGGGACCGTTCGTGGGGCCGTACGTGATCGCCGCGAAGACGCTGACGATCACGATCGTCGGCTCCGGCAGCGTGGCATGGACAGGTCTGGCCGACAACAATAGCGCGCTATCTGGGACCTGCACGACCACATGCCCGGTCCAAGTGGGAAACAACTCGACCGGCAGCCTTACCGCCACGCCGAACGCTGGCTCTACTTTTGCGGGATGGAGCGGCGCCTCATTCCCCAATGGTGGTAGCACGACGTGCGCCGCGACTCTCAGTCCCTGCACCTACACGATGGCGAACAGGGACTCTGGTATCACTGCCACGTTCACTGCCGCCCCCGACCTCGACGTCACCAAGGGCGACTTGCCCGACCCGATCGT
>JANMPL010000404.1:0-1948 GCA_031369845.1 Chloroflexota bacterium | reverse complement strand
GCGGCCTGACCGAGAACGAGGCCCAGAACCTCATCGTCCAGGGCTTCCTCGAGGTGTTCACGAAAGAGCTCCCGATGGAGTACGCGATCGAGTTCAACCGTCTCGTCAAGCTCGAGATGGAGGGGTCGCTCGGGTGACGCTCGCCCGACCGCGGGCGACGACCGCGCGCCCCGCGCGACGAGCTCCCGCCGATCTCAGCTTCACTCTCTACGAGGATACGGTCGAAGCGTTCGCCGCAGGCGAGCTCGACTGGCTCGCGGCCGACCGCCGAGCCGCGCTTGCCCTCTTCACCTCGCTTCCCAGCGAGGGCAATCAGCTCTACACCCCGTACATCGACCTGCGTGGCGCCGACCTGGAGGATGTCCGCCTGTACGAGAACTCAGCGATTGCGCCCGATGCGGGCACCCCCGAGGCCCTGGCCGACGGGATCGCCGGCCTCGCCGATCTCCGCGAGGACCGCGTCGAAGCGCTGGTCCTCGACGACGCCTCTTTAGCGGCCGGCGTCCGCGTCGAGACGCTCGGTGGATTGCTTGCCTCCGACCCGGAAGCGGCCCAACGGCTCCTCGCGGACTCCTCCGCGCTGCCGGCGACCGATCGCTTCGCCCAGCTGACGCGTGCGGGCTGGAACCAGGGCGTCGCGATCCGCGTGCCCGCCGGCGTCCGCCTCGAGCGCCCGATCGTCGTCCGCTGGTCGGCCGGCGCCCCCGGTCGAGGCCTCCTGACGCGCACGATCGTCGAGCTCGGCGACGGGGCGGCCGCCTCGATCGTCGAGGAGCTCGGCGCGTCCGATGAGGCGGCCGGCGCGCGGTCCGGCGGCGATACCCCGGGCCAGGCCCTGTTCAGCGGGTCGCTCGAGGTTCGTCTCGGGCGCGACGCAGAGCTGCGAGTCGCGAGCATCCAGGACTTCGGGCCGCGCCAGGTCATCTTCCAGCATCGGAATGCGGTCATCGGCGAAGGCGCGAGCCTCCACTGGGCGCTGGCTCAGCTCGGGGGCCGGCTTGTCCGCAGCCGGGTCGACAACCGCCTCGAGGGCGATCGGAGCACCGTCGAGCAGGTCGAGATCGTGTTCGGCGCCGACGAGCAGCTGTTCGACCTGACCTCGTATACCCACCATGTTGGCCGCGACACGACCGGCAACCTGTTGTCGAAGGGCGTCCTCCTCGATGCGGCCCGGAGCTACATGAAGGGCATGATCACGATCGAGAAGAGCGCCCGAGGCACCGACAGCTTCCTCGGCGAGTTCGGGATGAACCTTTCGAAAAAGGCCCGCTCTGTCGCGATCCCGAGCCTCGAGATCGACCAGCCAGACTGCCGTCGGGCCGCCCACTCGAGCTCGGTCGGCCCGATCGACGAGTCCCAGCTCTTCTATCTCGAGAGCCGGGGCATTCCGCCCGACGAAGCCCGCAAGTTCATCGTCCTCGGGTTCCTCGAGCCGGTCGTCACCCGTGTCCCCCTCGAAGCCGAGCGCGATCGGCTCCGCGAGCTCCTCGAGGCCAAGTGGAATGCAGGGGTCGAAGGCGCGGCCGCCGCGTGATCCCGCCACAACCCTCCCCGCGGCGACGCGGGAACCAGGCATGAGGCGGATCGACCTGCTGGGCGTCGGCGAGGTCGGCGACGGCGAGATGAAGATGGTCTACGTCGATGGTACCGACCAGGTCCTCGTCATCAACAACGGCGGCGAGTTCACCGCCACGCAGGGCGTCTGTAGCCACGAGTATTTCGAGCTCGACAAGGGCTTCCTGACCGCAGGCACCATCACTTGCGCCCTCCACCTGTCGCGGTTCGACCTGTCCGACGGCGAGCCGCTCGACCCGCCGGCTGAGCTGCCGCTGGAGATCTATCCGGTCGTCATCGAGAACGGCCGGGTGATCATCGAGGTCCCGGCCGGCCCGTTGCCGATCAGCGAGGAATAGGGAAGACCGGCCGTGACCGACATCCTCGTGATTTC
>JANMPL010000132.1:0-2952 GCA_031369845.1 Chloroflexota bacterium | reverse complement strand
GCCCTGCTGGCGCTCGACGCCGCGATCGAACGCGTCGGGGAGATCCGGGGCTGGACGCGACCGGTCGCCTGGCTCGGCGGGGCCCTGACGATCTTCGGGTCGTTCCTGTTCATGGCCTCGCTGATGCCGTCATTCGGGGGCCAGTCGCAGGGACTGGCTCTGCGCTACGAAGCGCTCGAAGCCGAGATGGAGGCCGCCGGCATGCCGCTCGCCGACCAGGGGCCGATCATCACGAACTTCCCGATCTGGCTTTCGGAAGCAACCGGCGCGCGGGCCTTGGCACTACCCGCCGAGACCCCGCGGGACGTCCTCGACCTCGCGAAGACGTTCAAAGGGACCCGGCTGCTGATGGTCCACGGCGACGATCACGGCGATTGGCCGGCGGTCCTCGATACGAAGACCCCGGGCGCGGAATGCTTCGACGAATTCCATCTCGGGACACCGGCCGATCCGCGACTCGCCCGGGCTTTGGAGAACACCCGCGTGTTCAGGCTGGTCTGTCCATGAGTGGCGACCCCTATACTCGGAAGCCGATGGACGCAGCACGCACCGATCCCGAAACCCGCGACGAGGACGCGCACGAGGTGCACGACCCGCGCCCTGCCCGGGACCCTCGGGAGCTGCTCGGCGTGAGCGAAGCGTCGATCGACGCGCTCCAAGTTGAGGCGATCACGGCCGTAAGCGAAAGCGCGAACGTCCTCCGAACCGTCCGCGAACGCTATCGCGCCGCGTACAACGAAGAGTTGACTCGCTGGCAGGCGATGAGCGACGAGCTCGATGCGCTCGAGCGGCGGGCACCGGACTCGCGTCCCAGGCTGATCTCTGCCCAAGACGCCGAGGCACCCGGAACTACCCAGGCCGTCACGCGCGAGCCGGGCGCGGCCGACCCGGGCGCGGAAGACTTCCGTGTCAAGACCCTCCGATCCGACGTCGGGAGCCTGGGCCACGAGTTGGGCAGCCACCAGACCGAGCTGGCCAAGCTGGAGATCGCCGTCCGCAATCTCGAGAGTACGTGGGTGTTCCTCAAACGGGGCGACGCCAGCCTCGTCGGCGCCGCAAACCTGCCGACCGAGATCCAGATGCGGATCGTCGAGGCCCAGGAGTCGGAGCGGTCGCGGCTGGCGCAGGAGATCCACGACGGGCCGGCCCAGGTCCTGTCGAACGCGATCTTCCAGGTCGAGTACATCGAGCGGGTGATCGACCATGACGACCGGCTTGCCCGGACGGAGCTGCGGTTCCTCCGGGAGCTGCTCCGACGGGAGCTGGGTTCCGTCAGGACCTTCATCAGCCAGCTCCGTCCCCCGGTCCTCGACGAGCTTGGTCTGGATGGCGCGATCGCCGACGCGGTCGGGCGGACGACTGCCCTGACTGGCCTGGCGATCACGACCGAGTTGGCCGCCCCGTCGGACCGCCTGACGGAGGCTCAGCAGACAGTCGTGCTGCGGGTCGTCCAGGAAGCCCTTCAGAATGTGCGCAAGCACGGAGGGGCGTCATCTGTCATCGTCGCGAGCGTCATCGACGGTGAGGAATGGGTCCTCACGGTTCGCGACGACGGTCGAGGGTTCGATGTCGGAGCGGTGGCGGCTCGCGGCCGTCGCAACTTCGGGCTTCAATTCATGCAAGAGCGCGCAGAGCTGATCGGGGCCCACTTCGAGGTGCACTCGCAACCGGATAATGGAACCATCGTCCGGCTGGCGATCCCGATGGGAACATAGGAGAGCGCCTGATGAACTATTCGGGACCTGAACGCCGCCGCGGCGGACCGGATCGTCGCGCCGAAGGCGAGCAGACGAAGATCCTCATCGTCGACGGCCACGCCCTGTTCCGCGTGGGGATCGCCAACATTCTCGGCCACGAATCCGACTTCCTCGTGGTCGCGGAGGCCGATGACAGCCGATCGGCGGTGGATCGAGCGCTGGAGACGTCGCCCGACATCATCCTCATGGACCTCTCACTGAGCTCGCCGGGCGGCATCGAGACCACCCAGCGGATCAAGCGCGAGCTGCCGTCGACCGGGATCATCGTCCTGGCTGCCAACGAGGACGAGGACGCCCTGTTCGACGCGATCAAGGCGGGCGCGGCTGCCTTCATCCTCAAGGACGTCGGCCCGGATGATCTCGTCACGATCATCCGGCGCGTCGTCAACGGCGAGTACCTGATCAACGACAAGGTCTTTGCCAAGCCCGCCGTCGCGTCCCGCGTCCTCAAGGAGTTCCGCGAGCTCGCGGTCTACGGCCAGGAGGCCGCCCCGATCTTCGCGCCGCTCTCGCCCCGCGAAGTCGAGATCCTCGACAACATCGCCCAGGGCATGACGAACAAGCAGGTCGCCTACGCGCTCTCGATCAGCGAGCAGACGGTCAAGAACCACATGAGCTCGATCCTCCGAAAGCTCTCCGTCAACGACCGGACCCAGGCCGTGGTGTACGCGATGCGCCAGGGCTGGATCCGGATGCCGGAGGATTGATCGGCCGCCCCGTGGCCACGGTGGAGCCCGGCGCGGCACCCGACACGCTCGGCGAGCTGAGCGCGCGCGTCAGCCGCGATCTCGCGACGCTCGACGGCGAGCTCGCTGAGATCGACATGCTCGTGACGCAGGCCCGGACGGAGGCTGAGCGCCACGAGCTCAAACGTACCCAGGCGACCGAGAAGCTGGCCGCAATGCCCGAGGCGACGCCATCCGAGGACCTCAGTGCCCTCAATGCGCAGCTCGTCAATCTGACCCGCCGCGCGGCCGTGATGGAGGCCCAGGTCGAGGTCCTCGACGGCAAGCGAAAGATCCTGGCGAGGTTCCGCGAGGCGCTGGGCGAGATGGCCGGCAGCCTCGGGGTCGCAGTCGAGGAGGGCGCCGAGCTTCCCAGCGTCCGGACGGACACGGCGGGAAACCGGATCGCCGACGACGGCGCACCCGGCATGTCCCGGATCGTGCTCACGGCCCAGGAGGATCTGCGTCGC
>JANMPL010000386.1:0-18781 GCA_031369845.1 Chloroflexota bacterium | reverse complement strand
CCTGGGCGGGAGCCGGCCCGAAACGGATTCGTCCGGCCAGGGTCAACCCGACCCCGCCCGCCGGCGTTCACATGCCCGGCCCATCGTTCGCCCCCTTCTTCGCGGCGGTCGGGACATTCCTGCTGTTCTTCGGGCTCGTCTTCGGCGGGCTGTCGATCATCCTCGGGCTGGTCGCCATGCTCCTGACGTTCCTGTACTGGGGTCGCGAGGCGCTCGTCGACTACGACCACGTCGCCGGGGCGCATCCGCAGCTGCCGGCCGTGACCTACGGCGACCCGCCGCAGGGCGTCCACATTCCTGGTCCCTCATTCCGCCCGATCCTCGCCTCGCTCGCGGTGGCGATCCTCTTCGCCGGCCTCGTCTTCGGCGGCTGGCTCCTCGGCGTCGGCGTGCTGGTCACGATCGTCACGCTGCTGGGCTGGCTGAACGACGCTCGCAAGGAGTACCACCACGTCGTCGACGCCGACCGGACCGGCCACATCGTCAACGAACCCGCGCCGGGCTGGCCGAAGGTGATGCTCTCGCTCATCGCGATCCTCGTCGTGGCGTCGGTCGCGCTCAACCTGGGCTGGTTCCCGCCGCGCTCGGCGAGCGGCGCGGGCGAGGGCGGCGCGGCGTCACCGGCGCCGTCTGGAGCCCCGTCCGGTGCCCCTGGCGAGATCACGCTCGTTGCGGAGCAGGTGAAGTTCGACAAGAAGACCCTCACCGCCCCGGCCGACAAGCCGTTCAAGATCAAGTTCGACAATCGGGACAAGGGCACACCGCACGACGTCGACATCCTCGACGGCGCCGGGACGAAGGTCTTCGACGGGGCCGACTTTCCCGGCCCTGACGTGAAGGTGTACGAAGTGCCGGCCCTCGCGGCCGGCACCTACAAGTTCCAATGCTCGATCCACCCGGCCTTGATGACGGGCGAGCTGACCGTCGGGGGCTAGGGTGGGCGCTCCCTCGCTTCGTCCCTCGCCGCGTCGGCGGCCGATCGTTCTTGCACTGATCCTGGCGGCGGCCGCGACGCTGGCGGTCATTGGCGTCGTCGCGCTCACCCGGCCGGGAGGCTCGCTGATCGGCAAGCCGGCGCCCGACATCGTCGGAACGACGCTCGATGGGGCGCCATTCCGCCTCGCGGATCTCCGCGGTCAGCCGGTCATCGTCAACTTCTGGGGTCCGACGTGCGTCCCGTGTCGCGATGAGTTTCCGCTGTTCAAGTCGAAGCTCGCCGAAAATGCTGCCGACGGCCTCGTCGTTGTCGGTGTCCTCATGGCCGATCCGCCGGACCTGGCGCGGACGTTCATCGCCGAGCAGGGCGCGACGTGGCAGACAGTCGATGATCCGGGAGGCACGATCAAGGGGGCCTACAGGGTCGCCGCCCGGCCGCAGAGCTATTTCATCGATCGCGAGGGTGTCCTCCGCTCGATCCAGGTCGGGGAGGTCCGCGAGGCCGACTTCGAGCGTCAGTTCGGCCTGATCTCGGGCGGCTCGTGACGGCGGTCGCCGACCGGAGCATGGCGGCGATCGAGGTCGAAGGGCTGACGAAGCGGTACGGCGGCCGGGTTGTCGTCAGCGGCCTCTCGTTCCGGGTTGATCGGGGCGAGACGTTCGCGCTGCTCGGCCCGAACGGCGCGGGCAAGACGACGACCGTCGAGATCATCGAGGGCTACCGCCGGCCCGATGGCGGCAGCGTCCGCGTTCTCGGCGCCGATCCGGCCCGGGCCGGACGCGATCACCGGGCTAGCGTCGGGCTGATGCTCCAGGGCGGCGGCGGGGTCGACCCGCGGATGACCGCCGGCGAGGTGCTCCGACTCCACGGCCGGTTTCATGCGTTGCCCCGTGATGCGGACAAGTTGCTCGAGGTCGTGGGCCTGGTGGGCGCGGCGGCCCGGACTCGGTACCGCCGGATGTCGGGCGGCGAGCGGCAGCGGCTCGGTCTCGCGCTCGCGCTCGTCGGCAGGCCTGCGCTCGTCGCCCTCGACGAGCCCACGGCTGGGATGGATGTCGAGGCACGGGCGGCGACCCGGGCGTTGATCGGCCGCGTCCGGGACGAGGGCGTCACCGTCCTCCTGACGAGCCACGACCTGGGCGACGTCGAGAAGGTCGCCGACCGCATCGCGATCATCGACCGCGGCCGGCTCGTCGCGCTTGGCACGCCGTCGGAGCTGGCGGGGTCGTCGACGTCCGTCAGGTTTCGGCTCGACGCCCCCTTGTCGCAGTCCGCCGTCGCGGACCTGTCGGCGCGGGTGTCGCCGGTTGTGGTCGAGGGCGGAGCGCGCTATCGCCTCGACGGAGGGGTCGCCAGCCCCGTCCTGCTGGCGAGTTTGGCCGGATGGTGCCAGGCGCGCGGCGTGCTCATCGTTGAACTGCGGGTCGGTGGATCGCTCGAGGAGCGCTACCTCGAGCTGACCGGCGGCCCGTCGGAGGCTGAGTCGGAGGCGGCGGCGCCGTGACCCGCCCGGCCACCACCGATGGCGGCGCCGCGCCCGCCTGGCAGGCGATCCTGGCCGTGGCGGCGATGGAGCTCCGGCTCGCCCTCCGACGGAGCGAGACCCTCGTCGCTACAGCCGTGCTGCCGGTCGTCGTGCTCGTGTTCTTCAGCTCGGTGTCGATCGTCCCGGTCGATGCCGGCAGACCGGTCGACTTCCTCCTGCCCGGCTCGATCGCCTTCGCGATCATCGCGACTAGCCTCGTCAGTCTCGGCATCACGACGGCCTACGACCGGTTCTACGGCGTGCTCAAGCGGCTCGGCGGCTCGCCCCTCTCGCGCGCCGAGCTGATCGCCGCGAAGATCCTTGCGGTCCTCGTCGTCGAGGCCGTCCAGGTCGCGGTCCTCGTCGGCGCGGCGTCGCTGCTGCTCGGCTGGACTGCGCCGGCAGGCGCATCGGTCGGTCTCCTCGTCGTCGCCGCCCTGCTGGGGACGCTGGCCTTCGCCGGAGCGGGGTTGCTGCTCGCGGGAACCCTCCGGGCCGAGACGATGCTCGCGGTCGCGAACATCCTGTTCGTCGCGAGCCTAGTCCTCGGCGGCGTCGTCCTGCCGATCTCCCACATCCCCGGGCCGCTCGCGGCGGTCGCCGGCGCGCTGCCGGCCGCGGCGCTCAGCGATGCGTTGCGGGTTGCGCTTGGGGGCTCGGGCGACGCCGCGGGACCACTCGCGCTCCTGGCCGGTTGGGGCGTGGCGACCGTCGGGCTCGCGATCGCGAGCTTCCGCTGGGAGTAGGGCCGGGAAAAGGAGAACCCCGGCTGGTCGGGGCCGGGGTTCAGGTATAGGCGGCTTGGTTGCGGGGAGAGGATTCGAACCTCTGACCTTCGGGTTATGAGCCCGACGAGCTGCCGCTGCTCCACCCCGCGACCTACAACGTTACCCTCGCGATGCCATTCGGTCAAACGCTCGGCCCCGATATAGGTCCTCTTCGGGGGCCCGGATTCGCCCAAATCGGGCCAATCGGCATGCCACGCACGGGCTAACGCCACCCACAGTGGCATTGGCGGTTTCGTCGCGGGCGCGCCAGGCATCGTCATTTGTCGACATACGAGGTCGACGGACGACGGGTGATCTTCTCGGCCACGGCGACGATCTTTCCGAGACACACCGCTTAGGTCGAGAGGCAGCCAGATGAGGCGGCAATGATCGAGTTCTTGAGCGAGAAGTGGCCCGTCACGCCGATGCCCGCGTTGTGTGGCGTCAGGCCGTCTCGGCGAGAGCGGGCGGCGGCGGATCGAGCGGCGTTGGCGACGCTCGCCCGACTCGCCTCAGCGCGCTCCCGCCGACCGCGAGGCCGCCGGCGAGACTGACGAACATCACCGCCGAGAACACGTAGAAGGGCAGGCGGATGTCGAGTTCGGCGAGGACGCCCGTGACCAGCGAGGCGACGACGAAGCCCATCGTCCCCGCTGCGCCGTAGATGCCCTGCGCCGTCGATGACCGGCCGGGCGGACTGCCGGCCGCGACGATCGCGTAGAGGGCGGGATTGAGCATCGCGAACCCGGTCGACTCGACCAGGATGAGCGGGATCGCGAGCGTAGGATCGCCGATCCGCGGATAGAGCAACCCGGTCACCGCGGGGGCGAGGCCACCGATGAGGACGAGCCAGACGAGCCCGCCCCGGTCGACCCGCCGGCCGAAGAGCGGCGAAAGGAACAGGATCGGCAGCCCGAACATGGCGAACGTGAGCCCGATCAGCTCCAGGCCGGCGCCGAGGCCCTCGAGGAAAATGCTCCAGACAACGTCGTACGTGCCCGCGGCAAAGTTCTGGCCGATGTTGACGATGATCGCCGCGACGAGAAGCCGGTTCGCGAGCCCGAGTCGCGACGGTGCCGCGCCGGGGGCGAGGGAGCCGGGATCGTCGGCGCCGTGGACGAGCGTCGGGCGGCCCGGGAACTCCGTCCCGTCAAACGACGCGGCTGCGTGCTGGCGGCTCAATCCCGGCGTCTCGTGCACGCGCAACCCGATCGCGAGCGCCGCGACGAACGAGCTGATCGCCCCGAAGACGAAGACGAAGCCGATCCCCCCGAACCACGCCGATCCGAGCCCACCGATCGCCGGACCGAAGACGAGCCCGCCCATCTGCGCCGCCCCGTACAGCCCGAACGCCTCGCCCCGCCGGTCGGGCGGAGTCGCGTCGGTGATGTAGCCGCGGGCCGCCGGGTCGTAGACGGCGGTCGACAGGCCCTGGAGCGCGCGGAGGACGAGAAACGGCCCCGGACCGACGAGGATCAGTGGCAGGAACTGGACGATCCCAGCGGCGACGTTGCCGCCGACCATGAGCGGCACCCGCGGCACCCGATCCGCGAGCCAGCCGAAGATCGGTTCGCCGACGAGCCTCGCCGCGGGCCACGCGGCGATGACGATGCCGAGGGTCGCGAGGTCGACCCCGTGCTCCCGGAAGTAGAGGGGCATGACCGGCAGCAGCGCCCCGAAGCCGAGCCAGACGACGAATTCGGCGAGGAGCAAGGGCAGGATGTCCGACCAGCGCTCGAACCAGGAGGCGAGTGGCGCGGGCAGGCGGCTGGGCAGCGACATGGGGTTCCCATCCTAGGCGCGACAGCAGCCAAACGCGCGCGACGTATCATCGCGCGGTGCCCGTGTCGCTCGTCGCCAGACGCCGCTGATGGGACCCATCGCGCTCCATGGTGGCGGTGAATTCCTCCCCGGCGACGAGCGGTTCCTGGACGAATTGCTTGATACGACCGCGCGAACCTTCGACGGCCACGCCGCCGACGGGGGCATCCGGGTCGCGATCCTGCCGACGGCCGCGAGCCGAGGGCTGCCCGACCGCGCCGCCGCCTTTGCCGTGATGGCCCTCGAGACGCGCGCCAAGGCCCGGGGCCTCGCGATCCAGACCGAGGTCGCGAGGGTCGTCGACGCCACGTCCGCCGCCGACGCCGATATGGCCAGGGTGATTGGGGCGGCCGACCTCATCTACCTTCCGGGTGGCGACCCCGACATCGTGCCCGGCCTGCTCGGCCCGACGGCCGCCGGCCGAGCCCTCGCGGCAGCCCACCAGCAGGGCGCGATCGTCGCGGGCGCAAGCGCCGGGGCGATGGTCCTCGCCGAGTGGTCGTGGACCGCCCAGGGCGGGATTCCCGGTCTGGGCTTCGCCCCCGGACTGATCGTCGTTCCCCATTACGACGAGATCCGGCGTATCGAGTGGCAGGGCCGCCTCGACAGCGTCGCACCGCCCGGCTTCGGCTACCTCGGGCTTGACGAGCGGACCGGCGTCATCTCCGACGATGGCGGCTGGCGGGTCGCCGGGGAGGGCGCCGCCTACTGGTTCTCGCCCGGATCGTCAGTCCCGATCATCGCCCGCCACGCCGAGCGTATCGACCTCCCCAGCTGAAGAGCGACGTTATCCTGTGGCTTGGAGGCCGGCGGCGATTCCGTTGACGGTCAGCTGGACGAGACGAAGCAGCCGATTGCGCTCCGGGTCGTCGGGCGAGCAGGCGCGCAGCCGGGCTAGCAGCATCACCTGGAGCGCGGAGAGCGAGTCGACATACGGATCGCGAAGGAAGATCCGGCGGCGGAGCTCTGGGTCGTCGGCTAGGAGGTGCTCCCGACCGGTGACGCGGGCGAGCCAGCTCACCGTTAGGCGATGCTCGGTCTCAATCCGCGACCAGCGTCGGGCGTGATCGTCGCCGGGCGCGAGCGCCGCGTACTGGCGGGCGACCCCGATGTCGGTGCGGGCGAGGGACAGCTCGGCGTTGTTGAGGATGCTGGCGAGGAACGGCCACGACCGATACAGGCGCTCGAGCTCCCGGACGCCGCGCTCGGCATGCTTCGAGCCGTAGGCGTCCAGCGCCGAGCCGAGCCCGAACCAGCCCGGCAGGTCGATCCTGGCCTGCGACCAGGCGAACACCCAGGGGATCGCCCGCAGGTCGGCGATCGTCGGTTCGTCGGCCTTGCCGCCGCCGGTGCCCCGGGCGGCCGGCCGGGACCCGAGCCGCAGCGTCGCGATCTCGTCGATCGGCGTGACCAGGCGGAAGAACGAGACAAAGCCCGGGTCCTCGACGACCAGCGAGCGGTAGGCATCGCGCGAGGTCGCCGCGAGCTCCTCGAGAACCGGCCGGCCGGCGGCCTCCGATGCCGCCAGGCCGGCCCGATGTTCGTCGGTCGAGGCGACGAGCACCGCCGCGGCCAGGCCCTCGAGATGGCGGAGGGCGATCGACTGGTCAGCGTAGTTGCCGGCGATCACCTCGCCCTGCTCGGTCAGCTTCAGGCGGCCGTCGAGCGCCCCCGCCGCGAGACCGAGAATCGCCCGCGTCGCCGGCCCACCGCCGCGCCCGATGCCGCCGCCTCGGCCGTGGAACAGCGTCAGCTCGACGCCATGCCGCGCCGCGGCCGCGACCAGCGCCGACTGCGCACCGTGGAGCAGCCAGTTTGCGGCGAGATAGCCGGACTCCTTGTTCGAGTCGGAATAGCCGAGCATCACCTCCTGCCGATCGCCGCGCCGGCGGAGATGGTCGCGGTAGGCGGGGTCGGCGAGGATCGCGTCGAGAACCTCGCCAGCGGCATGGAGCGTGGCCGCGTCCTCGAACAGCGGGACGACGTCGAGGTCGAGATGGCCGTCGTCGTTGGCGATTCCGGCCAACCCCGCGAGCTCGAACACCGCGCGGACGTCGCCCGGCGTCGCGGTGAAGCTGACGATGTAGCGCTCGATCGCCGTCGGCCCGAACCGCGCCTGGAGTGTGCCGACGGCGCGGAACGTCTCGGCGACCTCGGCTGCCGCTACGCCAGGTGCGACCTCCGCGGTGGAGGCCGCGTCGCCTCGCAACGCCTTCAACGCCCGGGCATGGACGGCGCTGTGCTGGCGGACCTCAAGCGCGGCGAGGTGGAACCCGAACGTCGCAAGCTGCCAGCGCAGATCCTGGACCTCGCCCCACGCGACCCGCTCGAGACCCTCCGCCGCGAGGGCCTCCTGAAGTTCACCGAGCTCGGCGTCGAGCTCCCCCGCCTCCTCGTACCGTCCCGTGAGTGGCGCCTGTTGGCCGGTCAGGTAGGCCCGCGTTCGGCGGACGCGCTCGGCGATGAACCCGAAGCGCTGGCGGTACGGCTCGTCCGGGTAGCGGCGTCGGAGCTGCCGATCGAGCTCCGGGAGCAGCTCCGCGTCGCGCGCGAGCCGGGTCGCGAGCGAGCGCGGGACCGAATCAGCCGGGGTCGACGCCGCGATCGTCTGGGCGAGCCGCGTCGCGACCGCCTCGTAGCCACGGAGGACGTGGTCGGCATGGATCCGGAGCGTCCGCTCCGTGATCTCGGAGGTGACTGTGGGATTGCCGTCGCGGTCGCCGCCGATCCACGACGACCAGCGCAGGAACGCGGGCACGCGTGGTGGACGGGTCCCGCTGCCGCCGGCATCCCCGGCCTCGCGTGTCTCCGTCGCGGGCAGTGGCTCGTCAAGCGCCGCGTCGGCGGCGCGGAGCAGCCGCGGCACCGCCCCGAACAGCGTCTCGTCGAAGAACGCCAGCGCCGTGCGCACCTCGTCGAGCGGGCTCGGCGTGACGGCTCGCAGGTCGGCTGTTCGCCAGAGGAGCGTGATCTCCTCGCGCAGCCGGCGTCGTACGTCGCGATCCTCCGAGGCCGGCAAGTCTCGATCGTCGAGGCGAGCGAGCAGCCGATCGACCCGGCGGAGGGCGAGGAGCAGCGTCCGACGGCGGGCCTCGGTCGGGTGCGCCGTCAAGACGGGGGTGATCCGAAGGCCGCCGATCAGGCGACGAACCTCGGCAGCACGGGCGTCCGGCGCGCGTACCTCCGGCTCGCGCGACGCCGACGCGGACCGACGCCTGCCGCCGCCGCCCACCGGGGCTCCCCGGATCGCCGCCACGGCCCCGGCGAACGTCTCCCAGGCCGCGCCGTCGCGGTTGGATCGCTCCCGTCGTCGCGCGGTCCGGACACGATCGCGCTCTTCGGCGAGATTGACGAGCCGGAAGTAGAGGCTGAAGGCGCGGATCACCACCTCGGCCCGTTCGACGTCGAGCCCGGCGAGGGTCGCCGCGAGCGCATCGCGCTCCCCGGTATCGTCCTCGCGGCGGAGCCGGATCGTCGTCTTGCGGACCCGCTCCACGAGGTCGAGGAGGTCGCGGCCGGCCTGCTCGGCGATGACCTGGCCGAGGAGCGAGCCGAGCAGATTGACCTCGAGCGCGAGCCGATCCCGTGCCCGGGCGGTCCCGATCGAGGCAGGTTCGGCCCGGACGGCGACGTTCGCCTCAGGCAGGCCAGCAGGGCCGACGGCGCTTGGTCGCAGGCGAGGGCTCACGCGGGCACCCGTGCCTCGGCACCGTTCCGAACCGCGCCCAGCACGTCGCCGCAACCTTCCACGGGCCGTTCCTTCTTTACGCTTGTATCGTGATCGACATGGCGACCCCGAACATCGACCCGCGCACGCGTCTGAAGCAGGCGGATCAGCTCGAACAGCTGCGCTTCCTGCACGAGGTCGCGCGCCTCGCGACGACCGCGCGGACGTGGGACGAGCTGCTCGAGACGGTCGTCGACGGCACCCGCGATGCGCTCCACGCCGACGTCTCCTCCCTCTACCTCCTCGACCGCGACGGAGCGTACCTGACGCTCGCCGCGACCACCGGCCTCGATCGCTTCCAGATCGGGCGGGCGCGGGTCCCCTACGGCGAGGGCGTCACCGGCCACGTTGCCGCGACGCGCGAGCCACTCGTCATCCCCGACGTCGGCGCGGAGCCGCGCTTCCTGTGGGTCCGCGGCCTCGACCAGCGCCGCTACGTCGCGTCGATGCTGTCGGTGCCGCTGTCGTGGCACGACCAGGTCGTCGGCGTCCTCAACGTCCAGACCGAGCGGCATCGCGTCTTCAGCCCTGACGACGTCGCCCAGCTCGGCGCCATCGCCGACCTGCTCGCCGGGATCGTCGAGAAGGGCCGCCAGCAGATCGAGGCGGAAGCCCGGGTCGAGGCGCTCCGCGAGATCGACGAGGCCCGGAGCGAGCTGATTGCCCTCGTCACCCACGAGCTGCGGACGCCACTCGCCGTCGTCCGTGCGTACACGGAGCTGCTCGCCGACGACCCGCCGCTCGAGGACCGCGAATCGCGGGACCCCACGCGGCGGGCCCAGCGCGCCGCCTGGCACGACGCCGCGATCGAGCAGGTGGAGCGGCTCGACCGCCTCGTGGACTCCATCCTCGCTTCCGTTCGGGTGGTGCCGGATGCGCCGGCGGCCGTCATCCCGACCGACGTCGAGCAGACGATCGGCGAGGTCGCCGCGTCGATCGAGCCGATCCTCCGCCAGCACCGCCTCGACGTGCGGCCCGGCGTCCGGCTCCACGCCCTGGCCGATCCGCCCCGGCTTCGCCAGATCCTCGAGCATCTCATCGAGAACGCGGTGAAGTACGCGCCGCCCGACACGACGATCACGATCGACCGCTCCCTGGTCGAGGGCTCCGTGCGGATCGGTGTGACCGACCAGGGCCCGGGCGTACCCGAAGAGTGGCGCGAACGGATCTTCGAGCCGTATGCCCGCCGCGACACCCACACGGCGCGCGGCTCGGGAATCGGCCTCTACGCAGCGAAGCGGCTGGGCGAATCGATGGGTGCGCGCCTGTGGTGCGAACCGGCCGATCCGACCGGCGCCCGGTTTGTCGTCTCCCTCCCGGCAGCAGCGGCGGTGTAACGTCTGATGATGACCCTCTCCACGCGACCCCTCCGCATCCTCGTCGTCGACGATGACCCGGCCATGGTCGGCGCGATCACGGCCCTCGTCGGCACCGAGGGGCACCAGGTCATCACGGCCTACGACGGGTTGACGGCCGTGAAGCGATTCCGCGAGGAGTCGCCCGATCTCGTCCTCCTGGACCTCGCGATGCCCGGGCCCGACGGGTTCACGGTCGCCGGCCAGATCCGGGCGGCCGGGTCGGCCCCGATCCTCGTCGTGTCGGGCGAGAGCGCCGAGGCGGCGAAGGTCAAGGCGCTCGGCATCGGCGCCGACGACTATCTCGTGAAGCCGTTCGGCAAGGCCGAGCTGCTGGCGCGGATTGCCGCGGTTATGCGGCGGGTCGATCGCGCGGCAGGCGCCGCGACGTCGGGGCCCCTGTCGGCCGGCGACCTCTTCCTGGAGCCGGCCCGTCACGAGGCGCGGGTCGGGAAAATTGCGCTCGTCCTCACCCCGACCGAGTTCCGGCTGCTCGAGGCGCTCGTACGAGCCGCGGGCGACATCGTCCCGCATCACCTGCTCGCGAGGGCGGGCTGGCCGGCCGAAACCGACCCCGATCTGCTGTGGCTGAAGCCGCACCTCGCCCGCCTTCGGGCCAAGGTCGAAGGCTCCGGTGGGCCGCGGATCGTTGCCGTCCGCGGCGTCGGCTACCGGATCGACGCCGAAATCCTCGGGCCAGTGGCGTCGGAGACCTCCGCCCTGGACCTCGGAGGGCTCTGAGGGTAGCCCGGGCTCGGCTTCCTTCAGGCGATCGCGACCGCGGCCTGGCCGGCGGCATCATGGGCCTGGTCGGCGCAATCGACGCGGCAGCCGCGGGCATCTCGCCCGGCAAGCGGATTGAAGTGGAACCATGCCTCGGCACCGGGGTGACCCACCGCCTGGAGGCGACAGCCGCACTCGGCGCACGTGACGGGTGCGGCACGGCCGTCGCGAACGGCGATGAGCGGGCGGACCTCGGTCTCAGGGGGGTGGATCATCTGGGGTCTCGACTCTCGGATCAATGAGGGGGTTCGGGGGCGAGTTGGGGAGGAAGTACTCGCCCCCGTTGTATCGAGACTTTAGGTGGCGAAGACCGGCCCGGTCGGCGGCGGTGCGGGACCGACCGGGTTGCGATCCGGTTGCGGCAGCGGGGCCGGCCCGTTGGCTGGCCCTCGATCAGGGCCGGGCGCGCTCATCAAGTCGCGTCAGACCGCGGCTGCTCGCGGAACGGCACGGCACGATGCGGCGGGCACGGCCACCTCAGTGACGGACTCCTGCGGCGGCGCCACCACCGTTGCGATCGGCTCGACGAGCCAGATGTCCGACTCGAGCTCGTGGCGCTCGGCCAGGAGGCGGGCGGCGAGCGCTGAACCGGCGTCGCGGTGGGCCTCGACGAGGCTACGGAACTCTGCGGCCAGGGCAGAACCGTCCTCGCGGTCGCGCGCAACGGCAGAGAGCCGCGTCGCCGTCACGCTCCGCGAATCAAGCGCCGCGACGTGGCGGCCATCCGGGTCGAGCAGGTAGGCGCGGCCGCCGGTCATTCCGGCGCCGAAGTTCGCCCCGATGGGGCCGAGGACGACGACGACGCCGCCCGTCATGTACTCGCAGCCGTGCTGCCCGAGGCCTTCGACGACGGCCTGGGCGCCGGAATTCCGGACGGCGAACCGCA
The DNA here is from genome assembly GCA_031369845.1 of Chloroflexota bacterium. GTDB lineage: Bacteria > Chloroflexota > Limnocylindria > Limnocylindrales > CSP1-4 > CF-46. Next base: position 6,980 of record JANMPL010000386.1, on the reverse strand, counting down.
TCCCGGCCCGCCCGACGAGGTGGAGCCGCCCGCCGGTGGCGCCATAGAGGCATGTGTTGCCGGCGATCGCCTGGCGGCTCGCGTCGGCCGCGAGTTCGGGCTCCGGGGCGACGACGAGCCGCCCGCCCGACAGGCCCTTGCCGACGTAGTCGTTGGCCTGCCCGACCAGGCGCAAGTCGAGCCCTGGCCCCGCGAACGCACCGAACGACTGGCCCGCCGCGCCGCGGAGCTCGAGCCGGATCGGCCCGCGCAGCTGCCCGCGCTCGAGCGCGCCCGACAGCGCCGCCCCGAACGAGCGATCGGCCGTCGATAGCTTGAGCCCGCCGGCCGAGAACCCGCCCTGCCCGCCGAGCGCGGCGACGAGGTGGGCCTCGAGTTGCGACGCGGGCTGGCGGTGGACGTCGCGACCGGCCCCGGCGGGATTTGAGCGGCGGGCGGCCGATGCCTCCCAGCCCGGCGCCCCGACGACCGGCGCCAGTTCGAGCGTCCCGGCGCGGCGGCCTCGGACCGGCGCGAGCAACCGGCTCCCCTCCCCGACAACCTCGCCGACCGACGAGGCGCCCACGGCCGCAAGCTCCCGCCGAAGATCCTCGGCGAGGGCTTCGGCGAACCGCTCGACCTGCTCCGGGGTGCCGGTGAACTTCGCCCGGAGGTCCTCGCGCTGGGTCGCGATCCCGGTCGGGCACGTGTCGAGGTGGCACTGGCGGGCCATGTCGCAGCCGAGCGCCACGAGCATCGACGTTCCGAAGGCGAACTCCTCCGCGCCCAGGAGTGCCGCGACGAGCAGGTCCCGGCCGGTCCGCAGGCCGCCGTCGGTCCGGAGCGCGACCCGATCGCGGAGGCCGTTGCGGAGCAGCGTCTGGTGGACCTCGGCGAGACCGTGCTCCCACGGCGCTCAGTCGTGCTTTATCGACGTCAGCGGCGACGCGCCGGTCCCACCGGCATGGCCGGAGAGATGGACGTAGCTCGCGCCGGCCTTGACGACACCGGCCGCGATCGTCCCGACGCCGCGCGATGCGACGAGCTTGACGCCGACCCGAGCCGCGGGGTTGATCGCCCGGAGGTCGGCGATGAGCTGGGCGAGGTCCTCGATCGAGTAGATGTCGTGATGCGGCGGCGGGCTGATGTACGTCATCCCGGGCTGGCCGCGTCGGAGGGCCGCGATGTACGCGGTCGCCTTGCGAGCGGGGAGTTGGCCGCCCTCGCCCGGCTTCGAGCCCTGGGCGATCTTGATCTCGAGCTGGTCGGCGCGGGCGAGGTACGCGGCGGTGACGCCGAACCGGGCCGACGCGACCTGCTTGATCTTCGCGTCGTGGCGCTCGCCGCTCGCCGTCGGGGTATACCAGGCGGGATCCTCACCGCCCTCACCGGTGTTCGCCGCGCCGCCGGCGCGCTGGATGCCGATCGTCAGCGCCTGGTGGGCCTCCGGCGAGAGGGCGCCGACCGACATCGCCGACACGACGAAGCGGCGGACGATGTCGCGGGCCGGCTCGACGTCGGCGAGGACGACGTGGGCGCCCGATGCGGGAGCTTGGCGAATTCGGAGGCCGTCGCGGACGACCGCGCCCGAGCCTGACGGGACGAGGGCGTCGCGATAGCGCGCGAGGGCAGCGTCGAGGTCGGCTGGGTCACGCTCGGCACCGAGGAGCGTGATCTCCCCCGCGATCTTCGGGGAGAAGAGATGCGCCTCGCCGTCGGCCTTGAACCGGGCGAATCCCGGGTCCGGCAGCCGGTTCGATGGCGCATCGGCGGCGATCGAGGCCGCGGCGGCGGCCCGCCGGATCCCCCGCTCGCCGATGTCGCGGAGCCCGATCGTCCCGCGCCAGGCCGGAGCACCGGGGAAGCAGCGCCGAAGCAGGTCCGCATCGAGCTCAAGCGTCTCGAACAGCAGCCCGCCGATGTACGAAGCGATCGTGCTGATGCCCATCCGGGCGAGCGTCTTGCGGAGGCCCGCCTCGAACGCCGCCAGCAGGTTCGCGACCGCGTCGTCGGCGGTCAGCTCCTCCGCTCCGCGCGACCCGGCTGTCTCGATCGCGAGCTCGACCGCAAGCCACGGCACGGCGGCCGTCGCGCCGGCCGCGAGGGCCATCGCGAGCGAATGGACGTCGAGGATGTCGGCCGCGTCGACGAGGACGTCTGATCGGCCGCGCAGGCCCGCGTCGGTGAGCGCCGTGTTGACGGCACCGACGGCGAGCACGGATGGGATCGGCAGGCGCTCAGGCGAGAAGCCGCGATCCGACAGCACGAGAAGCTCTGTGCGGCCGCGGGCGGCCCGGACCGACGCGACGGCGAGGCGTTCGAGGGCCGCTTCGAGTCCACCGGGTTCGCTCGCCGGGTCCCACGTCGCATTCAGGCGGCCGATCGGGCCCGGGAAGGCCGCGAGCAGAGCGTCGAGATCGGCGATCACCGGGCGGTCGAGGCGAAGCGTCCGCGCCCGTCGCGTGGCCCGCGGCGGGCCACCGAGCAGCGCCGGGCGCCGCCCCAGATCGACCCGCATGTCCATGACCGCGCGCTCGCGCTCGGGGTCGATCGGCGGGTTCGTCACCTGCGCGAACGACTGGCGGAGATGATCCGCGACCGGGCGATCGACCCGGCCGAGCCCTGGCGTCGGCGTGTCGTCGCCCATGCTCCAGAGCGGCTCGTGACCATCGAGGACCATCGTCTTGATGTCGAGGCGCGCCTTCTCGGAGTCGAGGCCGGCGAGGTAGCGGAGCGACGACGGCGTCCTCGCGCCGGCCGCGCGCGCGACATCGACGTGGGCCGGGCGCGGCGCGTCGTGGATCGGCAGGCGCCGGAGGAGGTGCGCCTTGGCGTCCGCGTCCTCCAGAACGGCGCGCCGCCGCGGGTCGACGAGCAGCATCTCCCCGGGGCCCAGCCGCCCGCGGCGGACCGTGTCCGCTGGCGCTAGCGGAATGGCGCCCGCTTCAGAGGCGACGGCGACGAGCCGATCCCTGGTCACGGCGAAGGCCGCCGGTCGAAGGCCGTTGCGGTCCATGATCGCCCCGACCCGGCGGCCGTCGGAGAAGACGATCGCGGCGGGCCCGTCCCACGGGGCGAGGAGCCCGGCGGTACCGCGGCGGAGCGTCGCAACGTGGGGGTGCGGCGCGCGGCGGAGCGACGACGCCTCCGGCATCGCCGCGAGCAGCGCCGATCCCAGGTCCCAGCCGGTGGCCACGAGCAGTTCGAGCATCTCGTCGAGCGACTGCGAGTCGGAGCCTTCGGGGGAGAGGAGCGGGCCGGCCTCCACGAGCCGTCGGGCCGCGGCCCGGGCCGTGCCTGCGCCCGTCACCGTGCCCGCGCCGCCGATCGTGTCGTCGGCCCTGCCGCGGACCTGCTCGCGGTTGCCCCGGACCGTGTCGATCTCGCCGTTGTGGGCGATCGAGCGGAACGGCTGGGCGAGCCGCCAGGTCGGCTGGGTGTTCGTCGCGTAGCGCTGGTGGAAGAGCGCATACGACAGGCGGATCGGCCGAGCCAGGTCCGGGTACAGCTCGGCGAGGCGGCCGCCGGCGACGAGGCCCTTGTAGACGATCGTGCGACACGAGGCCGACGGGACCGACAGGTCGTCGAGCCCCGCTGCCCTGGCCGCGGTCTCGAGACGGCGGCGGGCGATGACGAGGCGACGTTCGAAATCGGAGTCCGAAATCGGACGACCGGAGGGATCCGACGGGCGATCGACGATGACGTGGACGACGTCGGGTCGGGTGGCGGCTGCGGCGGCGCCGAGCGCGCCTGGATCCATCGGCACGCGCCGCCAAGTCGTAATCCTCAGCCCCGCGCCCGCGAGGACATTCGCGACGATCGACCGGGCCAACACAGCTCGGCGGCGTCCGCGGGGCAGGAAGACGACGACGACAGCGGGGCGACGGGCGCCCGCGCCGGGAATGATGCTGTCGAGCAGCGCCTCGAGGAGCGACGCCTCCAGCGGAAGCGCGACCCCCGCCCCGTCGCTCGATTCGCCATCGGCCCCGAATGCGCCGCGATGGCCGAGCGCCGCCAGGCCGCCAAGTGCGAGCGGCAGCACCCGGTCGAGGTTGTGGCCGCCCGCGTCTGCCACGAACCCGATTCCGCACGCATCGTGCTCGAACTGCGGGTCGTAGAGCGGAGCGGCCGGAGGGCGTCGGTGTGGCGGCATGCGCGGCTCCGTGGAGGCGAAGCGACCGCCCGGGGAGGGGTAACCCAGGCGGTCGGATCGGCTGTGTCCGGGCGGGAGTCCCGGAAAGTTGCTAGGCCTGGTAGGCGGCCTCACCGTGCGTGGAGAGGTCGATGCCGAGCTCCTCGTCCCGGGCGGAGATCCTGAGGCCGAGGATGACGTCGACGAGCTTGACGATGGCGAAGGTCGCAACGACGGCATAGGCGATCGTCGCGCCGACGGCGATGAGCTGGGTGAAGACCTGGCCCGCGTTGCCGTCGATCAGGCCCTTGTAGCTGGCCTGGACCGCGCTCGTCGCGAGGACGCCGGTGGCGATCGCCCCGAACGTTCCGCCGACGCCGTGGACGGCGAAGACGTCGAGTGCGTCGTCGACCTTGATCCGCTCGCGAAGGAGCGTCGCGCTGTAGCACAGGCCGCCGGCGACGAGGCCGATGAGGATCGCACCGCCCGGCGTCACGAAGCCGGACGCCGGAGTGATGGCAACGAGACCCGCGACGGCGCCGCAGGCGGCCCCGACGACGCTGACCTTGCCCTTGTGGAGGTAGCTCGCGCCGACCCAAGTGAGGGTGGCCGCGGCTGCGGCTGTGTTGGTGACGATGAACGCGCTCGCCGCAAGGCCGTTGGCGGCGACCGCCGAGCCGGCGTTGAAGCCGAACCAGCCGAACCACAGGAGGCCCGCACCGAGGACGGTCATCGGGATGTCATGCGGCTCCATTCGGTCGCCGTTGACGACCCGTCGCCCGATCAGCAGCGCGACGATCAGGGCCGACACGCCGGACGAGGCGTGGACCACGGTGCCGCCCGCGAAGTCGAGCGCGCCAAGCTTGAACAGCCAGCCGTCGGTGGCCCAGACCCAGTGGGCGATCGGCGAGTAGACGAAGATCGACCACAGGACGGTGAAGAGGACGAAGGATGCGAACCGCTTGCGCTCGGCGAAGGCGCCGGTGATGAGCGCGGGCGTGATCGCGGCGAACATCAGCTGGAAGGCGGCAAACAGGACGAACGGGATCGTGACGGCATACACGGTGCTCGGCGTCAGGCCGACGCCCATGAACCCGATGTAGTCGAGGTTGCCGACCAAGCCGAAGCCGCCAACATCAGGGCCGAACGCGAGACTGAACCCGACGAGGACCCAGACGACGCTGACGATGGCCAGCCCGAAGAAGCTGTGCATGATCGTCGAGAGGACGTTCTTGCGACGGACGAGCCCGCCATAGAAGAGGGCGAGGCCGGGCAGCATGATCATGACCAGGGCGGTCGCTGCCAGCATCCAGGCGGTGTCGCCGCTGTCGGCGACCGGGTCACCCTCGGCGCCGAGCGCCAGGCCGGGTAGGGCCACTAATGCGAGCACCGCTGCGATGGTTCCGAAGCTCAACGTTCGACGCATGTTCCTCCTCCGTATTTGCCGTTGGGCCCGAGGCTAGGGCCCGAAGGTCGCGGAGGGAGCCCGCCAGCCGGGGTCGGAAGGGATGCGAATCGGTGGCGAGACGGGTGCGGGACGGGCACGGAGGACCCGCTCGCGTCGTCGTCGGGCCATGCGGAAATCGTCGAATGGGCGGCGTCCGCCGACGAATCTCGTCTGCTCGAGGCCTAACGCCCCGCGCTTCCATTCGTTCGCCTAGGTGAGGCCCCCGACCGCGACATCGTCCCCCCGGCGGTATCTCCGGCTGGGGGCCTCGCTGACGAGGACTACGAGGCGCTCAAGGCCATCGGCGCGCGATCGGATGCCGTCGTCGGGATGCGCGGATGAGTTGAAGTCTCAGGCCGGGACGCCCACCGGCTGGAACGCGGCCTTGTGGTCGCCCACGAATGTCGAGAACGGGATCGGCGGACGTCCCAGGATCTCCTCGACCACGGTCGTCCGAATCTGCGGCGGCCCCTCCTGGGCGAACCGGACGACGCCTGTGAAGGCATCGGCAGTCCACTCGGGCAGACCCATGCCGATCAGTGCCTGGTGCATCCCCTCGACCGGAACGTCGACACAGGTGACCGGCCTGCCGATCGCTTCCGACAACTGGTCGGTGAGCTCCTGGTAGGTGACGAGCGCCGGTCCGCTGACCGCGTAGTCCTGGCCCTCGTGGCCGTTCTCGATGAGCGTCGTGGCAATGACCGCCGCATCGTCGCGCCGGTCGATCATCGCCAGCTGGGCGCCGCCCATCACGTTGTAGATGACCCCCTGCGATTGGATCGTCGGGGCGTCCATGAACAGGTTCTGCATGAACGCCTGCGGCCGAACGAGCGTGTATGGCACCCCGGATGCCTTGAGATGCTCGACGATCTGCCATTGCTGGCGGTGGAGGATCGACGCTGCATCTGGCGCCGCAAACAGCCGAGCCTGCTTGACGATCCTCACATTTCCCGCGCGCTTGGCGGCATCGATGAATGCCATCTCGCGCTCGACGGCGCCGGGCATCTCTTTGGTCACCAGGAATGCGGCGTCGACATCCTCGAGTGCCTTGTCGAGCGATTCCGGCTTCCGCAGGTCCCCTGCGACGTAGGTCACGCCGCGCAACGGCGCCTCCTCGATGGAGGGGAACTCGCGGACCATCGCGCGGACTTCGACGCCCCTCGAAGCCAGCTCGCGAACGACGTCCTGACCGACGGCCCCGGCCGCTCCGACGACGAGTTTCATGACCTCTCCTCGCTGCGCGCTCCCCCGCTGACGGCGGGCACGATAGACGCCTGCCGTCTGCGCAGCGTCTCGATTCGAACTCGCGGATCGCCCACCGCTCAGAGGATGAAGCCCACCCCCAGGGCAATCAGCCAGATCGACCAGGCGATGTAGGCGATCGGGACGATCGTGCCGGCCAGCGGCCAGCCGCGCTCCTCG